>CANIBZ010000013.1 GCA_947466425.1 Flavobacteriales bacterium | reverse complement strand
TTGGAAAAACTACTACCGAAAAGAGAATGAGTTGAGTGGTGAAAAAGAAAATGTAAACCTATATCAGGATTAAATAATGAATGTAAATTTGTATCAGGACTAAACTTAAAAACAACAGTTAAACTGTAAACTTTTTTTAGGACGGGTCAAAGAAGAAAATCTTTAAACCTTTTTCCCCCACCTTCTGTGGGGGCATTTCGAATGCCGCTCGATAAACGAGCTCAATTTCTTATTTGAGGTATTGAATCTTGGTCTTTTGTAGCTCACTTTATCAAGATTTGCAGCTCAATTTATGCTAAAAGTGAGCTCGAAGCAGAGACTTTTTGAGCCGATTGACTTCCTCAAAGAATGACAATTAGCGAATTCATTTGCCCTCGTCCAAAGGACCCTCGCAACGTAAGTTGCCCTCGCGAAGCATTTCGCCCTCGTCGAAGACACCGAAGGTGTCATCGGCTTCGCCGTATATTCGCATCATGGTGTTCTCCTCAGCAATCTTCCTAACCATCTTCCTCCCAGCCTTCCTGCTGCTGTATTGGATTTGTCCGAAGAAGTTTAAGAATGCTTTCTTGTTGCTGTCAAGTGTGTTCTTCTACGCCTGGGGTGCACCGAAATTTATCTTTGTCATTATTGGAACCACCCTTATCGATTTTTTCTTGGTGGGAAGAATGGATCGAAGCAAGAACGCGACGGAACGAAAACTCATCTTGATCTTTTCTGTCGTGATGAACCTGGGGCTGCTGGTCTATTTCAAATACATGAACTTCTTCATAGAGAATGTGAATGTGGCCATGAAGGGAATGGGGCTGGAAAGCAGCATTCCGTGGACGAAGTTGGTGCTTCCAATTGGAATTTCGTTTTACACGTTTGAGACGCTTACATACGTAGTAGATGTTTTTAGAAGGGTACATAAACCGCTGAAGAATTTCTGGGACTATCAATTGTATATCATTCTTTTTCCGAAATTGATCGCCGGTCCCATCATTCGCTATCACGACATTGCCGATCAGATTACCGATCGCTCGGCACGAGACAACAGTACCGAACGTTTGTTCGGTTTTTATCGGTTTTGTATTGGACTCGGAAAAAAAGTACTCATCGCAAATACCTTCGCTGCCTTCGCCGATAGCGTGTATGGTAATGCTGAAACAGGTTTAGGTGCGCTCGATCCGAATACGCTAGCCGCTGGAACCGCTTGGCTAGCTGCGATTTCATACACTCTGCAGATTTATTTCGACTTCAGCGGTTATTCAGACATGGCCATTGGTATTGGACGAATGATCGGCTTCAAATTCCCAGAGAACTTCAACAATCCGTATATCTCGCAAAGCATTACTGAATTCTGGAGACGTTGGCACATGACCTTGGGTAGCTGGATGCGCAATTACCTCTACATTCCATTGGGTGGAAATAAAGTGAGCAAAGGACGTTTGTATTTCAATTTATGGTTGGTGTTTTTACTTTCCGGATTGTGGCACGGCGCTTCGTGGAATTACATCATCTGGGGCGCATGGCACGGATTGTTCCTTGTCTTGGAACGCGCATTCTTGCTGAAGGCCATGAGTTCCATTGGAAAGATTACGCGAGTGGCCTTTACGTTTGTGGTGGTGGTAATCGGATGGATATTCTTCCGAGTAGAAGATTTGGCTTCGGCATGGGGATATACCGCTGCGCTATTCGGTGGAAACGGCAGAAGCGTAAGCATGTCCATAGACATGGAGTGGATCGTGCTTGGTGCGCTGGCTTTTGTATTTTCCTTTTTCCTTCTACTTCCAAAAACACAAAAAATTCAGGATGCTGTTTTCGGAGAGCGCGATTTAAGAAACGTTGGACACGTGGTCATGACGTGCGTTGCCGCGGCGCTTTTCATCTTGTCATTGAGTTACGTCACGGCCAGTGGGTTTAATCCGTTTATTTATTTTCGATTCTAATGAAGAGTAATAAACTGCATACCTTTTTGTTCGCTTTGGTCATTGCGGCTTTGTTTCTCCCCATGATTCAAATGGTGAAACCGTTTGTTGAAGTGGGTCCACTTTTCGGTTCAATTGTTCCTACTGTAAAAGATTCGCTCACGCTGGAGGCGTGGTTCGACGGCACCTATCAAGAGAATCGAAACAAGTACATCAACGAGCAATTCGGATTTCGCAACACTGCCGTTCGTCTGCACAATCAGATTGCGTTTTCATTTTTCGGAAAGGCGAAGGCCAACGGAGTCATTATTGGGAAGGAAGATTACTTGTACGAGATCAAATACATCAATGCCTTTCGCGGTGCGGAAGAGGTAAGTCAGGCCAAGGTAGATTCGAACCTCGTTATGCTGAAAGCCCTTCAAACTAAATTGAAAGAAAAAGGCATTGAATTGGTGGTGGTTATGAATCCCGGAAAAGCTTCTTTTTATCCTGAATTCATTCCCGATGAATTCCCCATTCTTTCCAGCCGAAGTTATTATTCCGAATACCAGAAAGGCTTGGAATCACAGGGCATCCAGCACATAGACTTTGGAAAGTGGTTTCGGCAAATGAAGGGCAAAACGTCTGCGCCGCTTTTCCCGAAAACCGGTATTCACTGGAGTCAGTATGGAGCAACATTAGCAGCCGATTCGTTGGTGAATTATTGCATGAAACTTTTCGGAAAGAATATGAATGAGTTCGGTTGGAACAAAAAAGATCTCCCTCTTTCAACCACCATGGAAAGTGTTGACGACGACATTGGGTTGGGGATGAACTTACTTCTTCCCATTGCACATCTTCCGATGGCTTATCCGCGGGTTGGAGTGAACGATAAGTACGGTGTATCCTTTGGAAACAGCGGCATTCAACCCAAGGTGGCGGTTATTTCAGACAGTTACTTTTTTAATTTAATGCAATTGCCTTGGGCGCCGGAAATTTTCCAATCGTTGAATTTTTATTTTTACAACAAGCAGTTGCACAAGCGTCCGGAAGGCACCATGACTAACTCCGATCCGCTTTCACAAATGAAGGAAATTGAAAAGTCGAATGTGGTTTTTGTAATGGCAACGGAATGCAACATGGATAAGTTGGGATGGGGATTTATTTCCAGTGCTTATAAATATTTTGTGTTGGGAGAAAAATTTGATTCGTTTGACTTTCGGGTACAAAAATTCAAGAACAATATCCTTTCAGACGAAACGTGGGTGAAGGCCATTGCCGAAAAAGCCAAGCAAAACAAGGTCCCGCTCGATACCATGATTATGCGAGACGCCCGTTACATGGCCGAAATGGAATATTCGAACGGAAATTAGAATAACGCTGTTGCCTGTTGTATTTTCGCGTTGCAAATGAAACTGGTTATCATTCCTACCTATAACGAACGCGAGAACATTGTTGAAATGATTCACGCGGTGCTCGATCAACCCACAGGGTTTCATTTGCTTATTGTAGACGACGGTTCTCCAGATGGAACAGCGGCTATGGTAAAAGAAAAGCAAGTTGAATTTGAAGGAAGATTGCACATCTTGGAACGCAGCGGGAAGCTCGGTTTAGGAACCGCTTACATAGCGGGATTCAAATGGGGATTGGAGAATAACTACGAGTACATTTTCGAAATGGATTGCGATTTTTCGCACAATCCGAAAGATCTTCCTCGTCTGCTTGAAGCGTGCGAAAAGAATCACGGCGTGGCTGTCGGTTCTCGCTATGTGAAGGGTGGCGGCACAGTCGACTGGCCTTGGCACAGAAGAGTCATTAGTAAAGGTGGAAGTATATACGTCAACTTAATTTTAGGATTGGGCGTAAACGACAGCACCGGCGGATTCGTTTGTTACCACCGCGATGTTCTTTCGAAAATGAATCTCGATGCCATTCAGTTTATCGGATATGCTTTTCAAATTGAAATGAAATACAAGGCGAAGCGCCTCGGATTCAAGATTGCAGAAGTCCCCATTCTATTCGCCGACCGCGTGAAAGGAACAAGCAAGATGAGTCTGAATATTTTTCATGAAGCATTCTTTGGCGTATTGAAAATGCGCTTTCAAAAAATATAACACTTATGCAAGTCATCAAAAACATCACCGTTGTTAATGAAGGAAAACAATCGGTCAGTGACGTATGGATTAACGGTTCGAAAATCGCGCATGTTGCAGCGGTTGGTACTATCGATTACAACAATGCTACATCCATTGTAGACGGAACCGGAAAACATTTGTTCCCCGGATTGATCGATGACCAGGTTCACTTCCGTGAGCCGGGATTGACGCACAAAGGAGATCTCACCACGGAATCTGCAGCAGCAGCAGCGGGTGGAGTGACTTCGTACATGGAAATGCCGAATACCAGTCCCAGTGCAACAACTCTTGAATTGCTCGAGCAGAAGTTCAAGCGTGCGGAAGAAGTATCTACCGTGAATTACAACTTCTTCATGGGAGCCACGCCCGAGAACGCCGATATTTTGGCGCAAGTGAATCCGAAGGAAGTGTGTGGCGTGAAGATTTTCATGGGTTCTTCAACTGGAAATTTATTAGTAGAAAAGCGCGAAGCGTTGGAGATTATTTTTTCGAAGGTGAAGACGCTCATTGCTACCCACTGCGAAGACGACGGCATTATCAAAAGAAATTTAGAAGCGCTTCAAGCAACGGGAAGAACGCTTACTGCAGCTGACCATCCTGTTATTCGCAACGCAGAAGGATGCTATGCATCGAGCTCGATGGCTGTTGAATTGGCGAAGAAGCACGATGCGCGTTTGCACATTCTCCACATTAGCACCGCAAAAGAATTGGAGTTGTTTACGAACGCCATTCCGATGAAGGAAAAACGCATTACGGCCGAAGCGTGTATTCATCATTTATGGTTCACCGAAGAAGATTATGCCACGAAAGGAAACTACATCAAGTGGAATCCGGCGGTGAAATCGTTCAACGACCGAATGAACATTCGGGAGGCAGTTAATGATGGAAGAATAGATGTCATTGCCACCGACCACGCTCCGCATACCATTGAAGAAAAGGAACAAGAACTATTGAAAGCACCTAGCGGCGGACCACTGGTTCAACACAGTTTGCAAGCGTTAATAGATCTTCACAAACAAGGTGTTTTCACCTTAGAAAAAATAGTAGAAAAAGCATCTCATGCAGTGGCCGATATGTTTCAAATTGAAGGGCGTGGATACATTCGCGAGGGCTACTTCGCCGACTTCGTTATGGTAGATTTATCTGCTCCTTATACTGTTACCAAAGAAAACCTCTTATACAAATGTGGCTGGTCTCCGTTCGAAGGACATACGTTTTCGAGCACCATTGTTTCAACTTGGTGTAATGGGAAGTTGGTTTTTGAGAATGGGAAGCTTACCGGTACTAGAAGTGGGGAAGCGTTGAGATTTGCGAGGTAAAATCCGAACGAGTTCGGATCAATCACTACGTGATCAATTCTACGAATCAATCCTTCGGATCAATCTGACTACGTCAGATCAATACTCCGTATCAATCACTTGGTGATAAACTGCATCCGCAGGATTGATTGCAACGCAATTGATCGCATAGCGATTGATCAACGAAGTTGATTGATTGTCTCCGACAATTGATCACGAAGTGAATGATCCGCAGGATTATCGTATTTTCGCGCTCATGAAAAACTTCGTTATCACCTTTTTCCTGACATTCATCACCTTATTTTCCTTCTCCCAAACCTCCACCATCACCGGGGTTGTTGAAGGTATTGATGCTGGAAAGACAGAGAACTTGGCTTTTGTGAGCGTGAGTGTTCATGCGGTGAAGGACAGTTTGGTGTTGAAGGCGACGGCTTCGGATAACAGTGGGGCGTTTAGTTTGGAAATTGAAAGTGCCGATTCAGTATTGGTGTATTTCAACATCATTGGATACAAGCCTATTTGGAAAAAGATTGCGGCAAATGCAAGTGTGAACCTCGGAACGGTGCAGTTGACAAGGACTTCAGCGGTGACGTCTGAAATGGAATTTGTGGCGAAGAAACCGTTGGTGCAAGTGCAAGCCGATAAAACCATTTTCAATGTGGAAGGAACGGCCAATGCGGTTGGACTGAATGCGTTGGAATTGTTGCGAAGAGCACCGGGTGTTGTCATTGATAACAACAACAACATTTCCGTAAAAGGAAAGTCGGGAATCACGGTTTATATCGATGGAAGAATTTCTCCCCTTCAAGGTGCGCAGTTAGCTGATTTCTTGAAAAGCACGCCTTCTTCCAACATTGAAAAAATTGAGATTATAACGAATCCTTCTGCACGCTATGATGCCGCGGGAACTGCCGGTATTTTGAATATCGTGATGAAGAAGAACAGTAACTACGGTCAGAATGCGACGTTCGGAATTGGATACGGAAATCAGATTTATGGAAAGACCAACGGTTCCTTCACCTACAACAGAAGAAAAGGAAAGACCAATGTGTATGCGACTTACGGAAATGCATTCACAGAAGATTGGGGATACATGCGTTTCTACAAAGAACAGAACGATATTTTCTTCGATCAGAAAACATATACCTACAACAAAGACAAGTCGCATTACGGAAAGGCGGGGATTGACATTTCCATCAACGATAAAAACACCATAGGATTTTCGGTGAATACGAATCTTGCCAACAGCTTGTGGAACAGCCACGGCTCTACTCCTATAGGCAGTGTAATGCCAGGGGCTGGGATTGACAGCACCTTGGAAGCTATTTCAGATAACAACGGATTCCGCAACAACTACGGTGGAAATATCAACTATCAATGGAAAGGTTCGAACGACAAGGAACTAACTATTGATGCGAATTACGGGCAGTTCGACATTCAAAATAAAAACTATCAGCCGAACAGGTACATGGGTTCAGATGGAACTTTGTTGAACGAACGCATATACCAGAACAACACTTCTACTAAAATTGATATTGCCGTGCTTCGAGTAGATTACAGCTTCAATTGGAAAAAAATCAAGTGGGAAGCCGGGGTGAAAGGCACCCAGGTGAACACGAACAACAACCTCGATTTTTTCAATGTGAATGGAAATGTGTTCAGCGTAGATTCGAGCAGAACCAATGCCTTTGAATACAAAGAGCGTGTCTTAGCTGCCTACACAAACGCCTCGGGTAAGTACAAAAAATTTGGATGGCAAGTGGGTGTCCGTGCCGAAAACACGAAGAGCAACGGCGAGTTGTTCGCCTTAACTCCTCAGCCCTTAACCCACGTCGATCGCTTGTACACTAACTTGTTTCCAAGTGCCGCGATAACCTTTGACCACAAGGAAACGAGCACCTTCAACTTAACGTTCAGCAGGAGAATTGATCGTCCGAGTTATCAAACCTTGAATCCGTTTGAATCTCGTTTGGATGAGCTTTCGTATTCACGCGGCAATGCGTTTCTTCAACCCCAATACACCAATGCGTTGGAGTTGAGTCATACCTTGTTTTACATGTTAACGAGTTCTATCGGATACAGCAAGACCAGCGGATTCTTCACCGAGATTACAGATACCACAGAGTTTTCGCGTTCGTTCATTCAAACGCGTAACCTTGGATACAGAGAGAACATTACGTTCAACATTGGAAGTCCGGTTCCCATTGCGAAGTGGTGGGACGGTTACGTGAACTTGGGCGTTTACAACATTCACAACCGTGCAGCTTTCAAAGACGGGAATACTATTGATCTCCGCGCTACGTCGTACAACATCTTCATGCAAAACACCTTTAAGGTGAACAAGACCACCTCGTTCGAGCTCTCTGGATTCTTCAACGGTCCAAGTGTTTGGGGCGGTACCTTCCGCAACAAACCTATGGGCGGTTTAGATGCTGCCTTTCAAAAAACCTTCTTAGGCGAGAAACTCGTTCTTCGCCTTGCCTACGGCGACATACTGCATACCATGCGTTGGAGAGGTGTTTCGCAGTACGCCGGTCTCTACATGGACGCTAGCGGTCGCTGGGAATCGCGCGTTGCGCGTATCAATCTTACTTGGAAGATTGGGAATCAGAAGTTGAAAGAGAAGAAGGCGTCACAAGTTGATGAGTTTAAACGCGTTAAGTAATCCTTCGTATCAATCACTACGTGATCAATCGTCAAAGACGATCAATACTTCGTATCAATCACTACGTGATCAATCAACTTCGTTGATCAACTGCATCCGCAGGATTGATTGCAACGCAATTGATCTCGAAGAGATTGATCTGACGAAGTCAGATTGATTGGACTTCGTCCAATTGAAGGAAACATTTTCCCCACTTTTCGTTTCCAATGTAAAATTTGTGTCTATCTTTGCCGCGCTTTGGAAATAAAGAAACGACATATTCTCTCGGAAACACTTCAGTTGTTTTTGCAGTTTGGGATTAAGAGTCTGACAATGGATGACATTGCCAAGAAGCTCTGTATCTCAAAGAAGACGCTGTATGCACATGTGAAAGACAAAGAAGATTTGTTGGAAAATGCGGTGGTATTATTCAGTACTTCAGAGAAACATCAGATTGAAGAAATTTGTAGCCGAGGATTGAATGCCATTGACGAAAGTTTAGAAATTAAACGTTGGGTGCTGGAAATGTTGCAGAATATTCATCCTTCTGTTGCATATGATATGGAGAAATTTCACCCAAGAGTCCATCAGAAAATGCTCGCTTCCCGTCAGGCCATTATTTACAAATGCGTTTTCGAGAATATTCAAAAAGGACAAAAAGATGGATTGTACCGAAAGGAAATTAATCCGAATGTCTTAGCGAAATTATATGTGGGAAGAATGGAAGTGATGTTCGATCAGAATTTATTTCCAAGTAAAGAGTATAAAGTGAGTGACATTTATATGGAATGGTTTTCCTACCACATTCACGGCATGGCTACTTTAAAAGGAATAGAGTTACTGAACAAAAACATTTTACACACGACCCCTTCAACGAAGAAAAAATCAACGAAAAAGCAATAATTCAATTTATGATACAATTCAACATAAACAAAAAAATAAGCGTGCTCTTGGCAGTGGCGCTTGGTTTTGTTTCGCTCGGAAGCGCCCAGCAGGCGCTGACTTTGGCAGCTGCGAAAGAGTTCGCAGTGAAGAATGGCTTCCAGGTGAAATCGAAGACGCTTGATGCGCAAACTGCGAAGCTTCAAACCGAAGAGTTGCTGGCCATTGGTCTTCCACAAATTAGCGGTTCTATTCAATACCAGAATTTCATTGATCGTCCCACAAGCATTTTGCCTGGCGATTTTTTTGGACGTCCCGGTCAGAATGTTGCTGTTCAATTCGGAGTTCCTCAAACATTAACTGCGGGAATTAACGCTTCACAATTGTTGTTCGACGGCTCTTGGTTAGTTGGACTGCAGGCGTCTAAAGCCTACGCGGCTTTGCAAAGTAAGAACATTGTGAAGAGTGAAATTGAAGTGAAGCGCGCAACAGAAGAAGCGTATCATCTTGCAGTAATTGCGCAAGAAAGCATTGCGCTTTTAACTGCTTCTCGCGATTTATTAGCGAGCACATTGGAACACACGAAAGCATTGAAAACAGAGGGTTTCGTAGAAACGCAAGACGTAGAGCAATTGACGCTTTCATTAAATGAATTGGAAGCGCGCATTCGCGTGGCGCAGACACAAGCACTTATTGCAAAGACGTTGTTGAAGTTCACCATTGGAATGAATGTGGACGAAGAAATTACACTGGTAGACAATAGCAAAACCATATTGGATTCGTTCAATGCCCAAATGCTACAAACACCTTTTAATGCAGACAACTTAATAGACAACCAGATTATTAAAGACGGATTAGCGCTTCAGAAATTAAGTGTAAAAAATCAACAGGCGCGTTTACTCCCGAATATGGCTGCTTTTTATAGTCTTCAAAAGCAAGCGCAGCGTCAAGAATTCAACTTTTTCCAGGGAAGTCAGCCTTGGTATCCAACGCAATTGTGGGGACTTTCAATGAATGTACCTATTGTATCTGGCGGAGGTAAAATGAAAAGCATTCAGAAAGCCGGCGTGGAAGTGAAGCGAATGGAAGAAACGTTAGCCTTTTCAACTAATGCAGCGAAGTTGGAGTATCAAGTCGGAATGGCCGAATACATGAATGCTACGCAGA
The DNA here is from genome assembly GCA_947466425.1 of Flavobacteriales bacterium. Classification (GTDB taxonomy): domain Bacteria; phylum Bacteroidota; class Bacteroidia; order Flavobacteriales_D; family Sanyastnellaceae; genus CAIZGX01. The sequence goes on along the minus strand of CANIBZ010000013.1, from coordinate 48,765 downwards.
ACGTTGAATTGGCTTTGCAATCCTACAACTTGGCAGCAAGCATCTTGAACAAAACGCAAATAAAATTTGATCAAGGAACTTCTTCAAGTTTCGAATTATCTCGTCAGACTTCGCAACTGCTGCAATCACAGGTTGCTCTTATTCAAGCGCGTTTAAGTTTAATGAACGCACAAACTAGACTCTCAAAATCGTTGAACGCTTTATAATCAAAAGAAAAATGAAACTCATGTATATCTCAAAAATCACGGCATCAATTCTTTTAGGTGCTGCCTTGTTGGCCTCTTGCGGAACCAAAGACAAGAATGCGGAATTGAACGATTTGAAAGCGAAACGTTCTGAGCTGGATGGAAAAATTGCAGAATTGGAAAAAGAGTTGGGTGTTACAAATGCACCGAAAACGAGGAAGGTTATGACCACCGATGTGGTTACTGCTCCGTTCAAACACTGCGTGGAAATTCAAGGAACGGTAGATGCAGAAAACAACATCGTTGTTGCGCCGCAAATTCCTGGATTGGTGACGAAAATTTATGTGAATGAAGGGGATGCTGTTCAAGTAGGTCAGCTTTTGGCTGAAACAGACAACAGTGCGTATGCTGCTCAGATTGCCGCAATTCAACCACAATTGGAATTGGCTCAAGATGTTTTCCAAAGACAACAGAGATTATGGGATCAGAAAATTGGAAGTGAAGTTCAATACCTGCAATCAAAAACTCAAGTAGAAGCGCTAACAAAACAAATTCTTGCTATTCAAGCACAAATAGAACTTACAAAGGTAAAAGCTCCCATTAACGGGGTAGTCGATCATGTAGGTGCGCGAGTGGGTCAATTTGCAACAGCTCAAAATCCTGATCCTTGCTTTAGAATTGTGAATCTTAATTCACTAAAAGTAAAATCGGAAGTAGCTGAATCGTATGCGAACAAAGTGAAGAAAGGAAATAAGGTTGTCCTATTCTTCCCCGACGTGAACATAGAGTTAGATGGAAGTATTTCTTTCACGGCGAAATTCATTAGCCCGATGACTCGCACCTTCACGGCTGAAGCTATTTTAACAGGTTCAAACGAATTGCTTCGCCCGAATATGGTTAGCATTATGAAGATTGTAGATTATGAAAATGCAGCAGCAATTTTAGCTCCGTTGAACATTATTCAAAATGAAAATAACTTGCAATATGTATATGTTGCAGTAAATGAAAACGGCGTGCTTACGGCTCGCAGAAGAGCAGTGACTGTTGGACAAGTGTATGCCGGAAACGCTGAAGTGACAGGCGGTTTGAGTGTTGGCGACAAACTAATTACCACGGGTTACGCAGAGTTGACAGAGGGAATGGCCATTGAATTATAAGAAGCCGAATCATGCTAGAAAAATTTAAAGAATTCAAACCCACCAGTTGGGCCATTGATAACAAGACTACCATTTATTTGCTAACGATTTTCATAACGTTAGCCGGTATTCTTACGTACAGAAGCATTCCGAAGGAACAGTTTCCGGATATTGTTATTCCAACAATATATGTGAGTACTGTTTATCCGGGCGCAGCTCCGAAAGACGTGGAGAATTTGGTTTCCAAAAACATTGAAAAACAAATCAAGTCTATCGCAGGTGTTAAGAAAGTAACCAGCACGAGCATTCAAGATTTTTCGAGTGTCGTGGTTGAATTCAACACGAATGTAGACGTGCCTGTTGCAAAGCAAAAGGTAAAAGACGCGGTGGACAGAGCGAAGAAAGATCTTCCTCAAGATCTTCCTGCCGATCCAAATGTTATGGAGGTTGAGTTTTCTGAGATGCCCATTTTGTTCGTAAACATTGCGGGTAATTATAGCCTCGATGAATTGAAGAAATACGCGGAAGAACTTCAAGATAAAATTGAAGGAATGAAGGAAATTACGCGTGTGGACATGGTTGGAGCATTGGAGCGTGAGATTCAGGTGAATGTTGACATGTACAAAGCTGCTGCTGCAAAAATTAGCATTGGGGACATAGAACGCACGTTGAATTACGAAAACTTAACCATCAGTGGTGGAAGTGTTGAACTCGATGACATGAAGCGTTCACTAAGCGTGAGCGGTGAGTTCAAAGACATAGAAGAAATAAAAAATTCCATTGTTTCTGGACAAACAGGTGCACACCTTTATTTAAAGGACATTGCTGAAGTGGTAGACGCGCACAAGACGCAAGAAAGTTTCGGTAGATTGAATCACAAAAACGTGATAACGTTGAACGTGATCAAGCGCGGTGGTGAGAATTTGATTAATGCATCCGATGAAATTCAGGAAATTATTGCCGAAATGAAGGCAAACAAATTACCACAAGATTTAGAAGTTGTTGTTACAGGAGATCAGAGTAGAACCACGCGTATTACGCTGCACGATTTGATTAACACCATCATCATCGGATTCATTTTAGTTACGATTATTCTTATGTTTTTCATGGGAGCAACGAATGCGATTTTCGTTGGACTTTCTGTTCCGCTTTCCATGTTCATTGCGTTCTTGTTGTTGCCCGGTTTGGACTTCACCATGAACATGATTGTCTTGTTCGCGTTCTTGTTGGGATTGGGAATTGTGGTGGATGATGCGATTGTTGTGGTTGAAAACACACACCGCATTTACGACAACGGAAAAGTTCCAATTAAGATCGCAGCGAAGAAAGCGGCTGGAGAAATTTTCCTTCCTGTATTATCTGGAACAGCAACCACGCTTGCACCGTTCGTTCCTCTAGCCTTCTGGGACGGTGTCATTGGAAAGTTCATGGGTTACCTTCCCATTACATTAATCATAACGCTTACAGCATCGTTGATTGTAGCGTATATCATTAGTCCAGTTTTCGCAGTAGACTTTATGAAACCGCACAAAGAAAACAAGGGAGTGAACCTTAAAAAATTGGGAATCACATCTGTCATTTTCATTGTTGTTGGAATTCTATTTTACATTGCTGGAAATGTGGGAATGGGGAACTTTACCATGTTCATGTTGATCATCTACATTTTCTATCGTTTCATTTTGAAGCGCATGATCGAGTATTTCCAACACAAGACATGGCCTGGTGTTCAAGCGATTTACGCTAAGTTCTTGGTGTGGGCATTGGGAAGACCAAAGACCATTTTATTCAGCACCTTAGCATTGTTGGTATTGTCGTTCATGGTTACGGGTTTGAGAAAACCGAAGGTGGTATTCTTCCCGAAAGGAGATCCGAATTTTGTTTATGTGTATGCAAGTTTACCGGTTGGAACGAAGCCAGAGGCGACCGATAGTGTAGCTAAAATTATTGAGCAACGCGTGTACGGCGTCTTGGGTGAAAACAATCCGATTGTTGAATCTGTCATTACGAACGTAGCCATTGGCGCGAATGAATCGCGCGATGACCGTGCACCTTATTCGCACAAGGCGAAAGTGGGTGTTGGATTTGTTGAATTTTCGAAACGCGGTGGACAAAGCACGTTGGATTATTTGGAGAAAATTCGAACTGCTGTTAAAGGAATACCTGGGGTTGAAATTTCGGTGGATCAAGAGCAAAGTGGTCCTCCTACAGCGAAGCCCATTAGCGTTGAGATTACCGGAGAGAATTTCGAAGACTTAATAACTGCAAGTGTGAATTTAAAAAATTATTTAGATGCACAACAGATTCCAGGTGTTGAAGAATTGAAGAGCGATTTGCAACGCAACAAACCAGAAATTGTAATTGACATTGATCGCGAGCGATTGAATCGGGAAGGTCTGTCGTTGGCGCAAGTAGGTATGGAGTTTCGCAAATCGATATTTGGTATCGACAACCCTTCTAATTTCCGAGATGAAGAAGATGAATATCCGATTCAAATTCGTTTGAAGGAAGACCAACGCAACAACCTGGAAGAGGTTCGCAACATGGTTATCACCTTCCGCGATATGAATATGATGGGACAGGTACGCCAGGTTCCTATTTCTGCCTTTGCAGATGTTCGTTACAGCAGTACTTATGCGGGAATTCGCAGAAAGGATCAAAAGCGCATTGTTACATTGGGTTCGAATGTGATTACCGGATTCAATCCGAATCAAGTCGTTGCGGCCATTGAACAAAAAGTTGCCGAGTTCGACAACCTACCAAAAGGAGTAACGGTGAAAATGGGCGGTGAGAAAGAGCAACAACAAGAGACGGCGAGTTTCCTGGGAATGGCGGGATTGATTGCCATTGGATTGATTGTACTGATCTTGATTACGCAATTCAATTCAATTGGAAGAACGTTGATTATTCTGTCTGAAATTATTTTCAGTGTCATTGGTGTTTTACTTGGATTGGCGATTTTCGACATGTCAATCAGTATTGTCATGACAGGAGTAGGTATTGTCGCACTCGCGGGTATTGTAGTCCGCAATGGAATCTTGTTGGTTGAATTCACCGACATTCTTCGTGAGCGTGGGAGCAATTTGCAGGAAGCTATTGTTGAAGCAGGACGTGTCCGTATGACGCCTGTATTACTTACAGCAACCGCAACCATTCTCGGTATGATTCCATTGGCAATCGGATTCAACATTGACTTCATTACCATGTTCACTGAATTGGACCCAAAGATTTATTTCGGAGGCGACAGTGTAGCGTTCTGGGGACCGTTGGCATGGACAATAGTATTCGGATTAAGTTTCGCAACATTCATCACATTAATAGTAGTTCCTGTCATGTATCAAATGAGCGAAAAAACAAAATCGCGCATGAAGAGAATTTTTGGCAAGAAAAATGAAGAAGCTGAGTCGCAGGAGGCTGCACTCTAGTATCCTGAAGTTCTTCAGGAGTTTTGGTTAAGGTTTAGGGGAAAGTCCTCGACAACGGTCGGGGACTTTTTCTTTTTTACAACTTGTTCGTCATCCTTCGTAGAAGTTAATCACCGAAGTTGCAAAGAGCCCCATAGGGCGACATCCGAAATGCCCCCAGTGAAGCTGGGGGATAAAAGTTTAGATTACATCTGATTTTAATAACCAGGGGTTCCAATTATGAAATAGGAATTACGCAGTAGGAACAACGAAGTTCAAACAACGAAGTTCCTCGGGGGCATTTCGAATGTCGCTCGATAAACGAGCTCTATTTCTATTGGGGCATGCTCCAATTTTAATTTCAGAAATCGTCGAAGACATTCGCCGAAGGCATTCGTGGCTCTGCCACATTCGTGCTTCGCACATCTTCCCCTCTCTTCCCCTCTCTTACCTAGAAAAGAACCTTATCTTTGTCGTATGTTTAATTTCCTCTCCGCAAAAAACCAAGCCCTCATCGCCCTAACCCTCTTCGGTTTCATTTACATGCTCGGTCAGTTGTTCTTTATTGGGGGATTGTATGTGTATTGTGGAAGTGAAGAGGCTGTGAATGCTGTTTTGGCGAATTCGAAAATTGATCAGCAGGTTTTTTTGTTTGTATTGACCATGAATGCGCTCATTCAGTTGTGGGTGGGGTTTGTGCCGTTGGTTATTGCGAAGAAGCGGTTAACGAAAGTAGAGTGGACTTCCTTTCGTTGGAAGGGTGGAAGAGCAACGTTGTTGGGACTGGTGGTAATGGGCATAGGTATTCCGTTCATTTATTATTTTTCAGCGAAGGTTGAATCGCTCTTGCCTTCTTGGATGTTAGAGAACGCCATGGAGGACGACAGTAATGCGTTTTACCAGCAGTTGGGTAACTTGTCGAAGGTGTATCCGTTATTGGTGATCTTGTCAACTGTCATCATTGCTCCCTTAACGGAAGAGCTCATGTTCCGCGGACTTATTCAGGGTGTTTTGAAGAACTGGACTAACTCGAAGCACTGGGCGGTTTGGATATCGGCAATCTTATTTGCCGCCATTCATTTTCACGTCGCGGGTTTCCTGCCGCGAATGTTACTCGGTGCTTTAATGGGTTATTTCGTTTTGTATTCTGGAAGTATTTGGACAGCGGTGTTGATGCACCTTTCGTTCAACGCGTTTAGTCTTGGACTTACGATTTTTCCTTATGCCGGAAAGCTCTTCATGCACCTTATCAACGGATGGTTTTTCCCAGCGGTGAGTTTGTGGTTGGCCATTAGCATTTGGGTTTGGGGGAAGGGGAGAGTTGTTAAAAGTCAAGGCGCCGTTAACCAGGTGTCATCCTTTGAATTCAAGGCTGCGAATGAAGTCGATAATTGAAGGTGTTGGAACAACACCTAATTTGTATGAGCTAGTGTGTTGGATTATCCCTTCCAATTGAGTGATCAAATGCTCAGTATATCTTTTATCGTAGTTGTGCTGAAAGCAAAAGGCCATAAGCTGCGTGAGTCCTTGCGCCCCGGAAAGCTTCTCTGCGGAATTCTTTTTCGCGTGAAAGGGAAAATAGAATTTAGAAACTTGCGCTTGCTTATTTAAATCGGTGTAAGGCATAGGAGTATTGTACATGCAGTATTCGCCATTAACCTCTCTTACAATTAGTCTATCGTCGTTTACAATGTGGGCGCCTTCTTCTTCCCAAATCTTTGCCATGGTGCTTTTCCCTATACCAGAAAACCCACTGAAAATCCTACCCGTTTCTCCGTCCCAAACACCCGATGCGTGAATCATGAAGGCGTTGCTGTTCAAGGTTAAATAATACAGAATAAGCGCGCCAAACGGATAAGAAAGTGGAGAGATAAACGAGTCGTAGTTTTGTTTCAACACATTTGAATAGACATGCCATTCTGTTGATTCGTCATTCAAGAAAGCGACTTGCTGTATCTCTTCAATTTTATTCGGATTGAAAACGATGAATGCTCTTTCTGTTTTAGTCCGCACGACTTGCCAAAGTCTTTGTTTATCGAGCACCGCGTCGAAAATGACTTCTCCTGCGAAGCTTGATTCTTCTGGTAAGCCAGCGTGACAGACAACAGTTGCATCGTATTTTTCTACTTCTTCCAATTGAAGAAAATTCGAATATCCTTCTTCAAAAAATATGGGGTGATTTTCATCGGAAGAAATCTTCACGAAATAGTCTGCAACAGTTAAAACAAAATTCTGCTTCATACTCAGTCGTTCAAAATGAAATTAGAAAGATCCTGTAAAAACGCTTCAAGGTCTTCACGTGCAACATCTGATTCAACTTCGTATTCTGAAACGATTTTTTCAGTCAAAGATTCTATTGTAGCTCCCTCCTGAATTTCATTCCAAATGAAATGACCGACTTCATTCAAATTGAAAATTTCAGTCATATCGGCTACGTTGTTGCGCAAAGGAACCAAGACCAATTCTTCATCTACTGCACGCGCTACGAAATTTGATTTGGCAGCTGCTATTTCGTTAATGTTCATTTCATTTTGAATTTCAACAAATTTAAGTGTTTCGTTTTCTCGCGCACTACCTTTACGTTATGAAATTCCTTCTGCTTCAACTCAAAGAAGCGTTCGCTTTTGCAACACAATCGCTCGTAGTGAACAAACTGCGGACGGTACTTTCGTTGTTCGGAGTGACGATTGGAATTTTCTCGATCATTTTTGTGCTAAGTATTGTCGACAGCATGGAGGCCGATATGAAAGAAGGACTCTCTGTTATGGGTTCCGATTTGTTGTTCATTCAGAAGTGGCCTATGGGTCCCGAGAAGCAAGGTGGGGAATATGAGTGGTGGAAGTACTGGCAACGCAGACAACCGAGCAGAGAAGATCTTGATCTATTGAAAGCAGAGATTAATACTTTTTCCGTTGCTACTATTCAAGTGCGCGCTTCGAAAACTATTGAGCATCAAAACAACTCGTTGAAAGGCGTCGGTTTTCTGGGAGTGGGATACGACTACATTAGCGCCATAGATTTAAAAATTGAAAAGGGCCGATACTTTTCGCAAATGGAATGCGAGGGCGGAAGGCCTGTTGCGCTTATCGGATACTCGCTAGCCGAACAATTGTTCGGTGCGGAATATCCTGTTGGAAAAGACATAAAAATTCAAGGACAAAAAGCTGAAGTGATCGGAGTTATGGCGAAGGAAGGTTCTTCATTGTTCGGTGGGGAGCGTGATCTTTCAGTGTATGTGCCTTACGAATATGCGCAGCGTTTTGTGAGTGATGTGGACGATGTTACGCTTCTTATTAAAGCGAAGAAAGATGTTGATGTAGATGTGTTGAAAGGAGATGTAATGTCTGTCTTCAGAGGCATTCGTGGTATTCGTCCGACCGAAGACAACGACTTCAGTGTGATAGATTCAAGCATGATAAGTGACATGGTGAACAGTATTGTGGGCGTTTTCAACGTTGCAGGAATGTTCATAGGAATCTTCGCGATTTTGGTCGGCGCATTCAGCATTGCAAACATCATGTTTGTCTCGGTAAAAGAACGCACGAATATCATTGGTATTCAAAAAGCACTGGGAGCAAAACGATATTTCATTTTATCTCAATTTCTTTTTGAATCGATGCTCCTTTGTCTTGTCGGAGGAATAATGGGATTGCTCTTGGTTTGGGGCGTGCTCTCGTTGTTAAACGGTGTCACAGATTTTCATTTCTTCCTTCCTTTCAGTCGAATCATATTAGGTATCACGGTATCGTTGGTAGTAGGAATAGTAGCTGGGTTCATTCCTGCTTTAAGAGCAGCGAATCTAAAACCCGTAGATGCCATTCGATCGGCGGGCTAAAAACCGAAGGTGAGACCGAATTGGATGATTTGGCGATTGGTTTTTGTGGTGCCTGTTGTGTATACTAGATCGGTGTTGTTCTGAATCGTTACAGTCTCTGGAATGACGTATTGGGCTTTACCGCCTTGAATGTTTTCGTAGCGAAGGTCGAACCACATGTGTTTAGCATTTTTTGTTCTAAAGCGCAATCCGAGGGCATATCCGTAAAGCATGGAAGTGCTGCTTTGTTGCACTTTAGCATTTTCAACTGAAGAAAATCCCCCGCTGTTTTGAACAGAAAGGTCGGTTTTTGTGAGGAAGGTTTCAACTCCAGCAAGTCCTTCAGCGTAGGGTTGAAAGAATCCGTTAAATGGACGAAGGCGAAGCAATCCTTGGTAGCGGTAGTTGTTGTGCCTAACACGATAAGTACCGTTGTTGAAGATGGAATCTCCCGCAGTATTCAATCCGCCGTAAACGGAAATATCTTGGTCTAAAGCGCCCATTTGATTCCACGAGAATTGAAATCCCCAATCGAAAGGCGATTGTTTAATCGGATGAGAGAAAGTTCCTGAAAGTCCTATCGGGTGGCCTGTGTAGCGATCGGCATACTCTCCGGTGGGCTGAACGAATTGCGCTCCGAATCCAACAGTAGCGTGACGTGGATTGCGATTTGAATAGCTTTTTTCTTGCGCAAAAGTTGAGAGTGATATCAGCACAAAGGAAAACAGGAGGAGCTTTTTCATGTTATTTTTTTTGAAGCCTTTCAAAAGTTATACCCAAACAAAGTTAAGTCCTTTTAACTTCGCGAAACATGAGTAACGCATCTATATGGATATTGGGAAAAACGGGTCAGCTGGCACAATGCTTTGCCGATTCGTTTAAGGAAGAAACATCAGCAAGCATTCGCTTCTTCGGTCGCGATGAAATAGATTTCGAAAACGCTCTGTTTGAACAGCTTTCTGAGTTGAATGAAATTCCAGATGTGATTATCAATACCGTGGCTTACACTGGAGTAGACAAAGCCGAATCGGAAGAGGAGCTTGCGCACCGCGTGAATGCCGAAGCAGTGGGTGAGTTGGCCGATTTCTGTTCGTTGCACGACATTGCGCTGATTCATTTTTCAACCGACTATGTTTTCAATGGGGAAAAGAATTCTCCCTACACCGAAGACGATGAATGCAATCCTTTGGGTTTTTACGGAAGAACCAAACGCGAAGGGGAGTTAGCGGTGTTGGAATGTGAGACTGGCATTGTCATTCGTTTAAGTTGGTTGTATTCCAACTACGGAAAGAATTTTTACTTAACCATGAAGAACGCCATGGCTTCCGATCCAATGCGTGAACTTCGTGTAGTTAATGATCAAGTGGGCTGTCCAACAAACGCTTCCGACGTCGCGAATTCAGTTTCAGCATACATTATAAACTGCTTAAACGAACAAACCGAATGGACGTTCGGTCTGTTTCATTTCACTGGAAACGAAGTTATTTCGTGGTATGACTTTGCGGTTCGAATTAAGAATGAATATGGTTTTTCGAATACGATAATTCCGATTCCTACAAGCGAGTATCCTACGGCTGCGAAGCGGCCTGCTTATTCAAAGCTCAATTCCAAAAACCCATTGTTCGCCTCGCCTGCCAGAAGTTGATGCTTCCGCGGAATGCCACCGGCAAACCCCGTAAGCGTTCCGTTCTTACCAATAACCCTATGACAAGGAACAATAATCGCAATTGGATTTTTACCTACCGCTTGTCCAACTGCACGAATGGCTTTTTTATTTCCATATTGAAGGGAAACCCATTCGTAGCTTTTTGTTTCTGAAAATTCAATTTGAAGTAGAATGTCCCAAATCTTTTTCTGGAATTCAGTTCCGGAAGGAAGTAATGGTAGATCGAAGGTTTGACGGGTCTTCGCGAAGTATTCGTGTAATTGATTCTTGGCGGTTTCCAAGATTTCACACGAATGTTGTTCCTTCAATTCTTCATCAGCAAAATCAATACGTGTGATGTTTGTTCCGTCGGAAAATAAATGTAGAAAACCGATTTTGAAATGATGGCTGATTTGAAATCGGGTCGAATGATTTTGAAATCGGGTCGAATAATTATTCGACCCTATCTGGTAATCGGAATAATCATTCGCCCCTATGAAATTATTGATACAATTTGTTTTCAAAAATAAATTGATTAACGGATTCTGAAAGATCATCAGACTTTCCTGAATCGGCAAGAATTTTTCGAATATTCGTTGAAGAAATATCCTTCGCTTCAAAAGCAATAAACTCAAACTGTTCCGGGTAATCTTGAACGAGCGAATGACTTGCAAATTGATTTTCAATCTCGCGTGAACAAACCAAGAATTTCACTCCTTGAATCAACTCTTTAAACTTATACCAAGCTGGAAGCGAGTTCACCACATCGGTTCCGCAGAGGAGGTGAAAGTTGAAGGAAGGGTATTCTTCTTTCAATTTGTTAATGGTATGAATCGTATACGAAGGCGTGGGCATGTTGAATTCAATCGTACAGATTTTAATCTTGCTTTCGTTTTGAAGAGCCAGTGAAACCATGTGCGCTCGATCGTTGGCAGAAGCTAATGTGTTCAGCGACTTCAAAGGATTGTGCGGACTCACCACGAACCAGACTTCGTCGCATGTGTTCGATTGAAGCGCTGCATGCGCCATGGCGAGATGTCCGTTGTGAACGGGATTGAAGGAACCAAATAGGAGTGCGATGTTCATTCAGCAAGGAAATCGTTCACCAACTTCAGTGCCTCCGCTTTCGCAACATCTAAATTATCGTTCACCAAGCGCACATCGAACTTATCGGCGTAGGTTAATTCCAATCCAGCTTTCGAAACACGCTGCTGAATTTTTTCTTCCGATTCGGTTGATCTGTTTTTCAATCGGTCCATCAACGCTTCCACACTCGGAGGCTGAACAAAGACAGCTAATGCACGGTGATGGAATATTTCTTTGAGGTGAAGTCCGCCTATGACATCAACATCGAAGATGACATGTTTTCCGCTTTTCCAAATGCGTTCCACTTCGCTTTTGAGTGTTCCGTATTTGGTTCCGGCATAGACTTCTTCCCACTCTACGAATTCGTTGTTGTCTACTTTATTTTGAAATTCTTCGTTCGATAAAAAGTGATAATCTTTTCCGTCTACTTCTGTTCCGCGTCGTTCACGTGAAGTGGCGCTAACGCTGAACGCTAGCATGAGCGCGGGCTCTGAGAGTAAGTATCGGACAAGCGTTGTTTTACCCGCGCCACTTGGAGCAGAGAAAATAATTGCTTTTCCGGTTACTTGACTAGAGAACATTGTTGATTTGCTCTTTTATTTTTTCCAGTTCATCTTTCATTTCAACCACCATGCGTTGCATCATGGCATCGTTGGCTTTCGAGCCAATGGTGTTCACTTCCCTTCCAATTTCTTGAGAAATAAATCCGAGTTTTCTTCCTTGCGCACCACCGTTTAATTCTTCGTTGAACATCTCGCAGTTCGAAAGCAAGCGTTGCAATTCTTCCGACACATCGAGTTTTTCCAAATAATAAATCAGCTCCTGCTCGAATCTGTTCTCATCTATTCTTTCCTTCCCCACCAACTCATCTAATTGCGCTTTAATGCGCTCTCGGGTTTTTTCCTTGCGCTCTTCCATTGGCGCAATAAGGTCTGCGCGCAATCGAAGAATATTTTCAATGCGCATTTCAAATTCTTTTTGAAGCTTCGCGCCTTCGGTTTGTCTGTAATTTTCGAATTGATCGAATGCCTGTTTTACGAGTTCCGCAATGCTGTTCCATTCATCTTCCGTAGGTTCTGCCTGATCGAATTTCATGACTTCAGGCATGCGCATAAGCGTGGCTAAGATGTCGGCTGAACCGAGGTCTTTTCCTTCCTTCCAAACAGAAAGTTCGTTGTAGTACGAATTCATTAAGTCGGTGTCGAGGTGCATGCGTTTTTCGCCGCTATTGTTTTCAATATAAATCGAAACCTCTGACTTTCCGCGAACCACGAGCTCTCCGTATGTTGAACGCAATTCCAGCTCTTTGTCGCGATACACACTTGGAACGCGAACGCTTAAGTCTAGTCCTTTGCTGTTGAGCGAGCGCACTTCAGCGGAGAACTTTTTGGTTTCTTTCTGAAGTTCGGCTTTACCGTAGCCGGTCATAGATCTTAACATGTGTGCAATTTTGCATGCAAAGATACAACATTGAACATTGGAGGTTAAAGAATGTTGTTTTCCTTTGCAGACGAAATGAAAATGAAAAAGACCGCTATTCTTCTTGTGAACTTGGGTTCACCCGACGCGCCAACTCCGGGTGCTGTTTATAGATATTTAACAGAGTTCTTGAATGATCCCCGCGTTATTGATGTGGCTGCTATTGGAAGAGCCATCTTAGTGAATGGAATCATTGTTCCTTTCCGTCACAGAAAAAGCGCTGCGATTTATAAGAAGCTTTGGACCGAGAACGGTTCGCCTTTGATTCATTATGGAAAGAGAAACAAGGAGCAATTGCAAGCGCGTTTCAATGAGAACGAAACGAAAGTTTTCTTGGCTATGCGCTACCAGGTTCCGAGTATAGACAACGCTCTTCGCGAGATAGAAGAGTGGGGTGCAGAGAAAATTGTGGTGTTGCCGTTGTTCCCGCAATACGCGTCTGCTACAACAGGAAGTGTGCATGAAAAAGTAATGCAGATTGTTTCGAAGTGGTGGAGCATTCCGGAAGTAGTTTTGATTTCTCAGTTTTACGACGAGCCCTTGTACATTCAAGGGTACGTAGACAATGCGAAGCAATTCGATTTGAAAGAATACGATCGTGTGTTGTTCAGTTTTCACGGATTGCCTGAACGTCAGTTAGACAAATTGTACGACGATAACAAGTGTCGCAATCACAGTTGCGAGCATGAGATTAACGAAGAGAATCACATGTGTTACAAAGCAACGTGTTATGCTACGGCTCGCGCTATTGCAGCGGGAGTAGGACTTTCAGAAAGTGAATACACGGTGTGTTTTCAGAGTCGATTAGGCAAAGGATGGATTGAACCTTTTTCAGACGACATCATTAAGGAATTGGGAGACAAAGGAGCGAAAAAGCTCTTGGTATTTTCTCCGGCTTTCGTTGCAGATTGTTTGGAAACAACCATTGAAATTGGAGAAGAATACCAAGAGCTTTTTGAAGAACACGGCGGCGAAAAAGTCCAACTCGTTCCAAGTCTAAATGACTCGGAAGTTTGGATTGATGCGCTTGTTAGTATTTCAAAACCTTACCTGTCTGCTTAGCCCCATTCACATATACTGAAAGAAGATAAGTTCCTGTAGCAAGTGACTCGGTGTTGATCGTCGTTTGATTTACACCCATTCCTTCCGTGAGTTTTCTTCCAGTTAAATCGTGGATTTCGTAATTGAATTTTCCTTCCACTTTCAACGTTAATTCATTCTGCATCGGGTTCGGATAGGCTTGCACATTGAACGCATTTTCTTCACCCACGAATTCAAGCCAGTCGTTGATGTTGTAAGTGGTGTTCGTGATAATGGCAGGATTCCAATCGAAGAAGATGTATGCCGTGTTCGTGATTTCACTGAACAATTCGTTTCCAATGTTTTCGCGAATGCGGAAAGTTAAATGCCCTTGGCTCAACTCTTGATTTTCGCTGCTATCTGGTAGCCAGATGTTATTGAATTCAAATCGAAGAACACCGTTCCCTAAGTTCACCACATTCATTTCATGGGTGGTGTTAAGTAGTTGGAAGGTAGACCAGTCTAATTCTGCATCTAGTGTATCGATGATGAAGATGTTTTGCGCCGGCGCAGTTCCGTTGTTTTGAAAACGAATGGTGTATTCAAGTTCATCGTCTACGTACCAGTCAATTGTGCTTTCTTGGAAAGCAGTACCATTGTCTGCATGAAATGATTTTTTGAAAACTGTTTTGTCATTCGGATCATAACTATTTCCAACAATCTGCAAGAGTCCACCGCTGTTATTCCCTTCGTAACAATCTGTTCCGTTAGAAGATGTTATGGTTGAAGTGAACATGTGTTGTTCTCCGTTTAAGATTCCGCTTGGAACAGTGAAGTAGAGATAGTCTGTGGTAGAGAATGAAGTCTGGCTGGAGTTGATGGTCCAAGTGATAGAGTTTCCGTTGATGACGTAATTCGGATTCTGAATTGAGGAGGTAACAAGATTAACTCCAATTGGCCAGTTCAACGTAAGTGTATAGGGTGTCGCACCTGGACCATAGTTTCCCCAGTTCAAACGGATGGTTGCGGTTTGATTTTGATAGTAACCAATCCAAGGCGTTATGGTTGTCCATAAATCTGAACAAGGCGTTACGTTACCTGCGCAATATACCGGGATGGACAGCGGCTGAGTAATGTAGGTCATGGAACCTACGATCGTGAAAACATTGTTAGCGTTGGGCATAGAATAAGTGTTGTTCGTTAACCAACTCGAGCTAACAGTTGCCATAGCTACACTCGTTACACCGTAGATAGATCCGCAATAACTGAAGTATCCGCTTGAATCTGAATATACGGTAACACTTGCTGAATTCGTTGTTGTCCAACCAAGGGTGATCGGCGCTCCCATCAAAGGTGCTTCACCCACGTTTTGAATTCCATTTCCGTTGGCGTCGCAGAAGATGTAACCGCTGTAACACAAGTAAGGGAAAGGATTGAAGTTTCCGCATTGAATCGGAATGCTATTTAGCATTTGTGATCCTCCCGATTGACAGTCTAACCCCATAACGTCAATAACAGGAAAAGAAGTCGTATACCCCATATTGGCGAGGTAATTTGGGTTAATGGATACAGTGAGTGAATCACCTGAAAATCCTGCGATATCTGCACTGTAGTAACCGGCGGTATTCGTAGTAATAGAAATGCTATTTCCGTTTTCTAGGTTGGTTACAGTTACTGGAGCGTTGGAGAGCACGAATTCGCCATTGTCATAAATGCCGTTGCTATTTCCATCGCAAAAAACGTATCCTCCTGTGCACAGCACTCCTGTAGCAACTTGGAAGGTCATACATGTATCAAACACGCATCCATTGTTGAACGTTGCGTTCAGACACGCTTCAACATAATTTACACCGAACGTATTTGTCAAATACGCATTTGATTGAGTAGAGAATTGACCCGAACCCATCGCTTGTCCATTTTGATCATACGGAGTGATGGTCCATTGGAAGTTTGAAATACTGCTGTTCGATGTTGTGGAATATACCAACCCGTTATTTGGCAGAACCGATTGCACAATATCTGTAGCGCAAGGTGAAGTGGTAGCGCAATTTAGTTGAATGGAAATCGTGTAAACACCGCTTCCTGGAGAGAAGAATTGGTAATATGAGTTCGGGCTTACTACATAGCCATTGGCCTGAAGCCAGGTTGTGTCTAAATCAATTTGAATTTGTCCAGGCTGAACACCAAAGATGGTGGTCACTCCACTGGTGTTGAGTGTGATATTTTGCGAAGAACCTGTTGAAAGGTTGTTTGCACTTGCGCTAAGCGGTGCTGTTATCGTTTGTTCATTGGTTCCATCGCCGTTGCAATCAATTCCTACAAAAGTGTAAACTTGAATACAAGGATAAATAATAACATAAACGGTGTTGGTTACAACGCCCAAGACACCAGGACCTGTAATTGTTGTCGTTACAACGTATGATCCAGGAGCAGGATAGTAATGATTAGCAGTTGGCGAAGTTTGAATGGAAGTTCCAGCGGTCGATCCATTTCCACTGTATGAACCAGTAGTCCCATCTCCCCAATCAACTGTTGCGTTGAATTGAAAACCAGTAAAATTTGTTCCGTTAATTATTTGAACAATTTCTCCTGGGTTGCTATTGGAAGTAGGGGCCGTTAAAGCCGAGAAAGACATGTAAATATTCCCGTTACACGCCGGATTGGCAACTTGATTGCTCTGCGCAGTTAATCCAGTAATCTGAAATTGAGCAAATGCACCCAATGAAAGAGTACTGAATAATAGAAGGAAAAGGTAACGCATGGTTGATAAATTTTATAAAGTACAAAAAACAGTTTCTTAGTATTTCAAAACCTTACCTGTCTGCTTAGCCCCATTCACATAAACTGAAAGAAGATAAGTTCCGGAAGCAAGTGATTCGGTGTTGATCGTCGTCTGATTTACACCCATTCCTTCCGTAAGTTTTCTTCCAGTTAAATCGTGAATTTCGTAATTGAATTTTCCTTCCACTTTCAACGTCAATTCATTCTGCATCGGATTTGGAAAGGCTTCCACACGAAACGCATTTTCTTCACCAACGAATTCAATCCAGTCGTTCATGTTGTAAGTGGTGTTCGTGATAATAGCCGGATTCCAATCGAAGAAAATGTAAGCAGTGTTTGTTACTTCACTGTACAATTCATTATTCGGAGTTTCGCGAACGCGGAAGGTTAAGTGTCCTTGACTTAACTCTTGGCTTACGCTGCTGTCTGGAAGCCAGATGTTGTTGAATTCAAAGCGAAGAATGCCGTTGCCCAAGTTCACCACATTCATTTCATGTGTGGTGTTTAATAGTTGGAAGGTAGACCAGTCTAATTCAGTATCGAGTGTATCGAGAATGTAAATGTTTTGAGCAGGAGCTGTTCCGGTGTTTTGAAAACGTATGGTGTATTCCAATTCATCGTCGAATCCGTATGCAATGGTGCTTTCTGGGAAGCCATTACCAACCAATTCATAGAACGATTTTTTGAAAACATTTTTGTCATTCGGATCGTAACTGTTTCCAACAATCTGCATGAGCCCACCGTTGTTGTTTCCTTCATAACAATCGGTTCCGTTGGAAGATGTTATGGTTGAAGTGAACACGTGTTGTTCTCCGTTTAAGATTCCGCTTGGAACAGTGAAGTAGAGATAGTCTGTGGTAGAGAATGAAGTTTGGGTGGAGTTGATGGTCCAAGTGATAGAGTTTCCGTTGATCACATAATTCGGATTCTGAATTGAGGAGGTAACAAGATTAACTCCAAGTGGCCAGTTCAACGTAAGGGTATAGGGTGTCGCACCTGGACCATAGTTCCCCCAGTTCAAACGGATGGTTGCGGTTTGATTTTGATAGTAACCAATCCAAGGTGTTATGGTTGTCCATAAATCTGAACAAGGCGTTACGTTACCTGCGCAATATACCGGGATGGCTAGCGGCTGAGTAATGTAGGTCATGGAACCTACGATCGTGAAAACATTGTTAGCGTTGGGCATAGAATAAGTGTTGTTCGTTAACCAACTCGAGCTTACAGTTGCCATAGCTACGCTCGTTACACCGTAGATAGAACCGCAGTATTCAAAGTATCCGCTCGAGTCTGAATACACGGTAACACTTGCTGAATTCGTTGTTGTCCAACCAAGGGTGATCGGCGCTCCCATCAAAGGAGCTTCACCTACGTTTTGAATTCCATTTCCGTTGGCATCGCAGAAGATGTAACCGCTGTAGCACAAGTACGGATAAGGATTGAAGTTTGTGCATTGAATCGGAATGTTGTTCAAGGTTTGTGAACCTCCTGCTTGACAATCTAAACCAATAACATCAATAACGGGAAAAGAAGTCGTGTACCCCATATTGGCGAGGTAATTAGGGTTGACAGAAACTACCAACGAATCACCAGGAAGTCCTTGTAAATCGGAACTGTAATAACCGTTTGCATTCGTTGTTACAGTAATCGAATTGTTTCCGTTGTCAAAATTGGTAATGGTAATTGGGGCATTCGATAATACGGATTCTCCGCTGTCATAAACGTTGTTCCCGTTGCCATCACAGAAGAGGTATCCGTTCGTGCATAGATATCCACTTGTTGGAGGTGTCCCGCAATTCAGTGTAAAGGAAATCGTGTAAGCCCCGTAGCCAGCAGAAAGGAATTGATTGTATGAATTTGCGTTGACGGTGTATCCGTTTTGCGCAAGCCATGTTGGATCAATACTCACCAATAAATTTCCGGAAGGCATTCCAGTAATGGTGTTTGGTAAACCATTATTCAACGAAAAGTTTTGAGGAAAGCCCGACCACATGTGCATGATTGTGGCTGGAACAGGTGTAGTAATGGTTTGCTCTGCAATGCCATCACCGTCACAATCTAACCCCACGAAGGAATACAACTGAATGAAGCATCCGCCAATGGTAACGTAGGTGACATTGGTTGCGCTGGTCTGATTTTGCGGATTGTATGCGGTGGTTGTAATGGCATAATTTCCAGTGGCGGAATAATGGTGTGAAACACCAGGAGAGAGGGTAATTAATGTTCCCGATGTTGAAATTCCACCAAAATGAGTTGTTGTTGTTCCGTCTCCCCAATCAACCGAAACAGCCAATTGATATGCCGTGAAATTTGTTCCTTCTACCACTTGGCTGATTTCAGCAGTTCCTCCAGCAGAAGAGGCTGTAAGGGTTGAGAACGTCATTGTAATGAGTGAATCACAATAGATGTCGCTCACTTGATTGCTCTGTGCAGTTAATCCAGTAATCTGAAATTGTGCGAATGAACTCAATGAAAGAACACTCAATAAAAGAAGGAAAAGGTAACGCATGGTTTAAGGGTTTGATACTAAGACGTTTATTTTACTGTTTTGGTTGCCTGTCCAATTCTCCAACGCAGTCCCACATAGTAGTTCGCGCCGAACATGGGACCGTATACTTGCGAGGCATCTAGCAGATTATCCGTATTTAAATTAAAGGCATAGATGTTCGACGCATAAATCGGATGCTGAATCATGTAACCAGTTAAGTTTTCTCCTCCAGCATAAAATTCCAAATTCTCTTTCAAGAAAAATGAAACCTGCGCATTCAAGGTCCAATAGCCAGGACTGTATATGCTGCTTGCAACAACGTAATCCGATTGATTGGCCAAACGCTGAGGACCCAACCAACGCGCGGTGAAATCGAAATTCCACTTTTGCGATTTTGCATTTTCTTTTGTGGCGTAGGCGAGGTTTATAAAGACGCGGTGCTTCGCCACAAGCGGACGTTCTTTCAAGCCAGCGGTGTAGGTCGTTTGTGCATCGAGCCAACGATAAGCCAATCGAATTTCACTTCGTTTAATTGGACTGAAAGTGAAGTCGGTTTGAACGGCATTTGCAAAGCTTTTTCCAGATAAATTATACAAGGAAAAAGTTCCTGCTGTTTCGTAATCTGCAACCAATTGGTGTTGGAAGTTGGTGTGAAAAGCATCCACTGTAAATGTCGCTGTGCGGTGAAACAATTTCGTATTGTGAACCAACACAATTCCACTGTTCACAGCTTCTTCCATTTGAAAACCGAATGGGTATTCGGCTCCTGGAAGAATGGGTAAATTCCATGTTCTATTTCCCGCAAGGGCAGAAAGATGATCGACCACCATTTGTGGAGAGCGATAGGCTTTTCCGGAACTAATTTTAATGCTTGTTTTTTCAGAAACGGAATAGCGTGCATGAATGCGCGGAGTGAAGAGCATTCCGTATAAGTTGTTCACGTCTTCGCGCAATCCCGCAACGATTTGAAGTCTTTCCGATGGACTTGCATTCAATTCTGCGAATGCACCATAAGTGGTTTC
Organism: Flavobacteriales bacterium; assembly: GCA_947466425.1. Classification (GTDB taxonomy): domain Bacteria; phylum Bacteroidota; class Bacteroidia; order Flavobacteriales_D; family Sanyastnellaceae; genus CAIZGX01. Next base: position 28,708 of record CANIBZ010000013.1, on the reverse strand, counting down.
CACACGATTCAAATTTCCAACAAAAGAAGTCAACGATTCGCGGTAATCGTCTGCTGTTGCAGAGGCACCAACGGTGATGTTGTATCCTTCTGCAATTTCATTTGCGAACAATAAATTCACACGCGCACTCTTCTGAACGCCATCATAGATGCGGCTTCCGTAAAGTGCATGTTGCTTGTTGTAGCCAATGTTAATCTGACTTCCTAAACTTTTGTGTCCGTGTTCATCGAACATATAGCCGGTCTTCGCAGTGAATTCAGCGTGCTCTGTTTTCGAGTTTGAAATCCAAGGTATATCTGGTGGAAAGATTCCGCGGTAATGATTGATCTGTCCGCTCTCTGTGTTGAATTGTCCGCATGAAAATCCGTATTCACCGCGCAATCCTTTTGCACCGGTGTATTGCCATGCGTTGCGAAGCAAGTAGTTTTTCACCAAAGGATTATCAAGAAATCCATCGTGATTCGTGTCGTACAATTTTTGTGAACTTGAGCCGTGTGCTTGCAATTGGTAGTTCCAATTTTTTCCAACGGCTTGATTTGAAAGTATGTTCGTTTCATATCGACCGGAAGAACTCGCATACATATTCAAGAACAAACTTTCTTTCATGGTAGCTGCTTTGTGCGCCACGTTTATTTGTCCGGTAACGCCTTCGTATCCGTGCACCACAGACCCTGCGCCTTTCGCAATGGAGATGGAATTGATCCACGGTCCAGGAAGGAAGCTTAATCCCAATGTGCTTGAAATACCGCGAACAGCGGGCATGTTATCGAAAAGTATTTGGGTGTACTTTCCATCTAACCCCAACATTTTAATTTGTCGCGTTCCTGTTATTCCATCGGTGAACGACGCATCTACCGAACCGTTTGTTTCGAAGCTTTCGGAAAGGCTGCAGCATGCTGCTTTGCACAATTCTTTTTCGTTCATGACTTGAAACGTCTGCGGATCTTTTCCGTTGATGTGCGTTCCGCCGTCGTGTTCATCAATGACAATAGTTCCCAGCGTGTTGTTCTCTCTTAGATTGAATTTCATTTCTCTGAAAGAACCAGCAGCGGGGTCTACATAAATAGAATCGCTATAATGTCCGGTCGAAGAAACCATGAGCCATTTCGCTTCTTTCGGAATACCAATAGAGAATTCTCCTTCCGGATTGGTGACTGTTCCGAGTTGTGTGCCTTTGTAGTAAACTAGCGCGTAAGCCGGATTACCTGCGTCGTCGAGAACAACTCCTTTTACTTGTGCATTTCCAATATTCCATATTGAAAAACATGCGATGATTGCAACAATGTATTTCATGGTTTAAGGATGTTGTTCCATGCTTCTGTACTTGCAACATCCGTGCACGCGATTGTACTGCGCATCTGTGGCATTCGACTTCTCGGTGTCGTATCCAGCGGCATTGATAAGTGCGTGGATCTTGTCGATGGTGATTTTCGTTGGATTGAAAGTAATAGTTAAGCGATGTGCTGTTAAGTCGTAGTCGTATGCCACAACGCCTTTCACATCTACCGCGGTTTCAATGGTTTTCTCACACATTCCACACGCTCCGGCAACCCAGAAACTAGTTGTTGTGTTTTTTGTTTTTTGCGCAAAGGCGCTGAATGAAAGCATGCATAAAGCAAGCACGAATATGTTTTTCATTTTTGATAAGTTTATTGAATAATTACATTTCTTTTCCACTTCGCGGATCAATCCCGGAGGGACATATCCACTTCGTGGACCAAGCCCGTTGGGATACATCCGCTTCGCGGACTAATCCTGAAAGGACCAATCCCGTTGGGATACATCCGCTTTGCGGACTAATCCCGTTGGGACTTTTCTACAACAGAAAAGAGAGTACCGCTCAAAGAGTAAGGGTACATGTGATGTTGGTTGAGTATTTGCCGATTGGCGATTTCCTTCAACATAAAATAAAAAATAAGTAGACTCAGGAGTAGAAGCAAATAATTGCGGAGCAGAGGGAGATTCGCATTGCTCGTGTTCGCTTTCGTATTGAAGGGCGATAAGCACATCTTCCGAGCAGCCTTCGGAATGGCAACAGCCCTTGTGATCGGAGTGAGAATCGTCGTGATGCTCGTCGCCGAATTCGAAGAAATGAATGGCTTGTAATTTTCCACAACAGAAGTGCAGCTTGGCTTCCAGACCGAAAGACATTAAGCTGTATAGGCCCAAGATAAATATCAGGGTGAGCTTGCGCATATTTCAAAGGTAAAACATCTTTTCATGTATTTGCACGTTGTACCTTTGCATTCTAAAATAATTGAACAAATGAGCAATACTATGGATATGTCAGACGTGTTCGTGAAACTTGGAATTCAAGCAGAGAATCTTGGAACCAGCACAGGACAAAACTTTTTTTCTAACGGCGATTTATTCGCGTCGTTTTCTCCAGTTGATGGAAAAGAAATAGCAAAGGTGCAAGCCACCACGGCAGATGATTATAATCGCGTGGTAGAAGCCGCGCAAGAAGCATACAAATCATGGCGCTTAATGCCCGCTCCAAAGCGCGGCGAAATTGTTCGTCAGTTTGGAAATCGCCTGCGCGATTACAAGCAAGAGCTTGGCATGTTGGTGAGTTACGAAATGGGCAAGAGCTTGCAAGAAGGTTTGGGTGAAGTGCAAGAGATGATTGACATCTGCGATTTCGCAGTTGGATTGTCTCGTCAGCTTTACGGATTAACCATGCACAGCGAACGTCCGGGTCACCGCATGTATGAGCAATGGCATCCGCTTGGAATCGTTGGAATCATTTCAGCATTCAACTTCCCGGTTGCAGTGTGGGCTTGGAACAGCGCATTGGCTTGGATTTGCGGAGATGTTTGTATTTGGAAAGGATCTGAAAAAGCACCGCTTTGCGCGATTGCTTGTCAAAATATTTGGAATGAAATAGCCTCTGAAAACAATTTGCCGGAAGGAATTTCGAGTATTGTTTCTGGCGATGTGAAAGTGGGAGAGATGATGACGGTTGACAATCGTGTTCCGTTAATTTCAGCAACAGGAAGCACCCGCATGGGTCGCATCGTTGGAGCGAAAGTGGCAGAGCGTTTCGGAAAGTCTTTGTTGGAGTTAGGTGGAAACAACGCCATTATTGTAACAGAGAATGCCGATTTGAAAATGACCATTATTGGTGCTGTGTTCGGTGCAGTTGGAACTGCCGGACAACGTTGTACTTCAACCCGCCGCTTGATTATTCACGAAAGTGTTTACAACGAAGTGAAGGAGAAGTTGGTTACGGCTTACGGACAGATACGCATTGGAGATCCATTGGATTCGAACAACCACGTTGGACCGTTGATCGACACGCTTGCAGTTGATACGTATTTGAAAGCTATTGAGAAAGCAAAATCTGAAGGTGCTAACTTCATTGTTGAAGGTGGCGTTGTTACCGGAGAAGGATTTGAAAGTGGATGTTACGTGAAGCCGTGTATTGCGGAAGTGAAGGACAGCAGCTTGGAAATTGTTCAACACGAAACGTTTGCTCCGATTTTATACATTATGAAGTACAAAGAATTGGATGAAGCTATTGCTATGCAGAACGGTGTTGTTCAAGGATTGTCGAGCGCAATTATGACCACCAACATGCGTGAAGCAGAGCGCTTCCTAAGCAGCGAAGGTTCAGATTGCGGTATTGCGAATGTGAACATTGGAACCAGCGGTGCTGAGATTGGTGGAGCATTCGGCGGTGAGAAAGAGACAGGTGGCGGACGCGAGAGCGGATCTGATGCGTGGAGAAATTACATGCGCAGACAAACCAACACCATTAACTATTCTACCTCGTTGCCATTGGCGCAAGGCATTAAATTCGATTTTTAATGAAGGCTTGGATGCTCTTGTTTTTCGCTGCTTTCAGCGGAAGTGTTTTCTCACAATCGCATTTGATTGTGTTTAAGGTGGAAGACAAAAGCATTCCTTGCCGAATAGATCTGCTCAACGAATCGCGATGGGAAATCGTGAATGGTGCAGAGCGTATTCCAATTGAAATTAAATGGGGAAAAGACTCGACGTTCACGTCGAGTCTTCCTCTTTTCAATACCTACTTCGAAGGAAAAAAGGAAAATGGAATTCTAACAGGCGATTGGGTAGATCCTACGCGCACGGGCGATTATCGCATTCCCTTTCAAATCGTGAACAACAAGATTCGCGAGTTCGATACCAAGGTTCATGTGCCTGTTCATTTGAAATACAAAATCATTTTTGAAGGCGATACGGTTCCAGCTATTTTGAATTTGGAAGTCGTGAAGGAGGAGTTCGTTACGTACGGAACTGTTTTAACTGAAACCGGCGACTACAGATACCTTCAGGGTGAATCGCTTGAGAATAATCAGTTTTATTTATCGGCTTTCGACGGAACACATTTGTTCTATTTAGCCGGTCAATTGGTAGACACTAAGATTGAAGGTGTTTTCATGAGTGGAAAGCATTACCTCGCCAAGTTCAAGGGAGAAACCGATGCTAATTTCGAATTGCGTAAGGCCGATGAGCTCACGTGGATGAAGAATTCCAAGGAAACGTTAAGTTTGAAATTGAATGTCAATGCTAAGACCGAACGTTCATTCGGTGAGAAGGATTGGAAGGGAAAAGTGACCTTGGTTCAGATTATGGGAACGTGGTGTCCTAACTGCACCGATGAATCGCGATTTGTGAAGTCGATGTATGAAAAGTACGCTGCGCAAGGGTTACAGGTGGTCCCAGTTTCATTCGAACGTGGAACCGACAAGCAAGTTTCGTTTACACGCATTAATTCTCAAGCGAAACAAATGGCCTTGCCTTATCCGGTTTATTTAGGAAGTGGCGCAGAATCGCCGCAGAAGGCTGCTGCAATTGTGTTTGCGCAATTGAATCACGTGATGTCATTTCCAACTTTAATCTTAATTGGAAAAGATGGAAAGGTGAAGAAGGTATGGACGGGGTTTTATGGTCCGGGAACGGGAGTGCATTATACAGAGCACACTGCTGAGATTGAGGATGCGGTTTTAAGATTGCTTCGCAAAGATTGATGAATCAAAGATTGCGATGCAAAGATTGTTATACAAAGATTGTTGGACAAAGATTGTTATACAAAGATTGATTAATCAAAGATTGCTTCGCAAAGGAGAAGACTTTTACGGAGTAAATCTTTCGAAGAATCTTGTGAAACATCTTTCGTAGAATCTTGTACCACATCTTTCAAAGAATCTTGTGAAACATCTTTCGTAGAATCTTGTACCACATCTTTCAAAGAATCTTGTGAAGCATCTTATGAAATATCTTCCTAATCCTGGATTAAGAAAAGCTTTTTTAATGATTGACCTTTAGAATTTGTGCATTCCACGAAGTACATGCCGTTGGTCCAGTCGGAGCAAGGGATGTGTGTGGTGCGATCTTGAGAGGATTCAGTGTAAATAAGTCTTCCGTCTAAAGCGAAAATCTTACACGTGAATGTGGGTGAGAGAAATGGGTTTTCAACGTTGAATACGTTGTTTGCTGGATTAGGATAGCAATTGATTTCTTGAGTGGTTTCTTCTTCCACAGCAATAGTGTTTTGCTGATAAACACGCACGTAATCGACCACCATTTCAGCAGGGAATACGGTAGTTGCATCTGGGCTTCCCGGCCAATTTCCACCTACGGCTAAATTTAAGATGAAGAAAAAATCGTTGTGAAATTCTTCCGTGCCACCCGTGTTATTCAATATGTTTTGAGTGTAGTAGATATTTCCATCTACGAAATAGCGAATGGAAGAGGCGTTCCAAATGATAGAATAGACGTGATAGTCTGTAATGTTCGTGTTATACAGCCCGCCGTAATAGACATGACCGTTGTTGTTCCAATGAGCAGTTCCATTTACGTAGGAATTGTTGCTCACGTGTTCCATGATATCAATTTCACCGCATTGTGGCCAACCAACAGAGTTGATGTTTTGTCCTAACATCCAGAAGGCAGGCCATAAGCCTTGTCCCGCGGGTAGTTTCATTCGACCTTCTACTTTTCCATATTGAAAAGAGAATTTGTCTTTTGTTACGATTCGCGCTGAAGAATAATTACTTGTGTTAATGACTTGCTCTTTGGCGAGGATATGAAGTTCGCCGTTACTGGCGAAACTGTTATTCGTGCTGGCGGTATAGTATTGAAGTTCGTTGTTACCCCAACCCCAATCACCTGTGCCTAGCTCGTGTGTCCATTTGGAATTGTCAATCGTTGTTCCATTGAACTCATCGGACCAGATGAGGTTCCATGTTTGCCCTTGCGCGTGACCGAGGCCACACGCAAAGACGAACAATAGAAATCTAAACTTCATTACTTGATAATAACGGTCTCGCGAACGCTATTGTAGTTGTTTGAAACTCTAATTTGATAAGCACCTTTTGAAAGGTTACTCAAATTGATTTCAGTATTGCTTTGATTAATCTTCATGTCTTGAACTTTTCTTCCAGATAGGTCGAATACTTCAACCAAGTATGGGAATGCCAAGTTTGAATTGATTCGAATAATTCCTTCAGAAGGATTCGGGAAGATCGTTAATTCAGTTGCGGTTTCGTTACCTACAGATCCGCAGAAAAATGAAGGGTAGTTCGTTGATGTGAATGGAAAAGGAATTTCCCCGCCTTGGGAATCTATAAATACACCTCCGGTCACAGTCCCTGAAATGGTAGCATACGGTCCCAACTCATCGTTAATTGTAATTAACAAATCGAAAGTGTTAGCTCCGTATGTATTGAAATATCCACCAATTGGTTCACCCTGAGAAATAAGTGGGTCAATGGTATCTGTTTGGAAGCCGTTATCAAATGTTACATTAGATGTAACACCGTTGATCCATGCAGCAGCACTGATGATGAATATTTGACATTTTCCACCTGCAGCGAAGTAGAAGTTGTTTTCATTTACGCAAGCAGCGCAACTTTCCCAACAAACCACTGGAAGTGTTTCAGCATCGATAACTGTAATGTTTCTGTTGGTGAATCCGTTATCAGTTACGGTGCATGAAGAGCCTGGAGTTAAATTCTCTTGCCCTGTCCAAGTGTCATAGGCGAATTTGTATTCGTAGTTACCAGGAGCTAATGGAATAGTAAGTTCCCAAATGTTGTCTCCGTTCGCATCAGACATTGGTGCACATCCACCGCACCAGTTGTTGAATGTTCCGTTTACTTCAGGAGTTGTGAATGTTCCCGAGTATTGTGACATATCTAAATTGAAAGTAACGTTAACTGGAGTAGCAACATTGTTACAATCTACGCAGCTAGCCCAACATACAACTGGAAGAACTAGATCAGAAGAAATAACTAAAGCACGGTTAGTAAATGTACCATTCGTAATGGTACAAGCATCGCCAGGATTTAATTGCTCTGAACCAGCCCAAGCATCGTAAGCGTATTTGAATTCGTAGGTACCAGCAGCAAGTTGTGTCGTTGCTTCCCAGATGTTATCTCCGTTTGCATCTGTCATGGTGAAACATCCACCGCACCAGTTGTTGAACGTACCGTTTACTTCAGGAGTTGTGAATCCAGTAACGTTTTGCATATCCACTTGGAAGGTTACGTTGTAAGTAACTGGAGTTTGATCGCAGCTTGTGCAGCTAGCCCAACAAACAACAGGAAGTGTTACGTCTGCGTTTACGTTTAATGTACGGTTGGTGTAACCGAAGTTCGTAGTCGTACAAGCACTTCCTTCTGTAAGAGCTTCTTGTCCTAACCACGCATCGTGAGCGTATTTGAATTCGTAAGAACCGCCTGAAAGTGGAATGGTTAATTCCCAAATGTTGTCACCGTTAGCATCGGTCATTGGAGCGCAACCGCCGCACCATCCGTTGAATGTTCCGTTCACTTCTGGAGTTGTGAATCCGGTTACGTTTTGCATATCCACTTGGAAAGTAACGTTATACGTTACAGGATAAGTACAAGAACCATCGTCTTGTGTAGCTGCTCCGTTGTAGTTTAACGCTGTTGGATCTGTACAGCCCGAAATAACAGTTGGCGTGTAGCAATTCAATTCGATATTGTCAACCAATAAAGTTCCACCAGCTCCAAGGAATGCTCCGGCAGCCATGTTGAAATGCATGCGGAAGTTAGAAGCAGCTGCTACGTTATTGAATGAGTATGTGTAGTGAGTCCAAGTATTTTCATTTAGACCACCGTTTTGAATATCGAAGGTATTTGTAACACCTGTTCCAGGGAACTCAGTTAGAAGGTGCAAAGCAGTTCCAAGAAGTGGTCCAACAGACTTCACATCGAAATCAAGTTGAACAGTAGTGTTTCCGTTGTAGTTAACAGCGTTGTTTAAGTATTGGAAGATGTAGGCTTTTCCAATTGCTGTGGCAGTGTTAGATCCGCTTAGGCGAAGAGCACCTGTAGCGTCCCAAGTCATGCTAGCTTCTGGAAGTGTTGCATCTGCAACAGTAGTCCAGTTAGTTAGTGAACCTGAGTTATCGAAAGGCAAGGTTAAAATGTCACATGGGTCAGCAACAACACCATCACATGCAGAACATTTTCCATATACATCGTTGGTTGTTGTTCCAACTACAATTTGTCTGTTGGCAAAAGTAGCGCCATCTGTAACAGGAGCACAAGTGCCACCGTTTTGAACATCGTCAATAAGGTTCTCTTGAGAGGCCCAATTGTCTACCATGTATTTGTATTCAACGTTTCCAGCTGAAAGGTCAACTGAAACATTGTAGATACCGTCTGAGTTTGCATCGGTTAAAATATTGTAAACATCTGCTCCGCACCATCCGCACCATGGGCCTGTGATATAAACATTGGTGAAGGGATCAGTACAATTCATATCTACATTGAAATTCGTAGTGAATAAACAATGTCCATCATCAACAGTAGCTGTTGGATCGAAGTTCGCAGCGGTAGGGTCGGTGCAACCAGGAGTTTCAGTCACACAAGCTGCGCAGCTTGCCCAACAAACAACAGGCAGAGTTGTGTTTGCAGTAAGACTTAATGTGCGATTGGTGTTTGCACCGGTTGTCATTGTGCAAGAAGAACCAGGAGTTAGGTTTTCTTGTCCAGTCCAAGTGTCATATGAGAATTTGTACTCATAATTTCCAGCTGGAATAGTAATAGTAGTTTCCCAAATGTTATCTCCGTTCACATCGCTCATGGCGTTGCAGTTACCGCACCATCCGTTGAATGTTCCGTTTACTTCTGGAGTTGTGAATCCGGTTACATTTTGCATGTCTAATTGGAAGGTCACAGTGTATGATGGAGGAAGAACGTTACAAGCTGCACAGCTTCCCCAGCAAACTACAGGAAGTGTTGTAGCCGCTGAAACGGCTATCGTACGATTCGTGTAAGCGCCAGTTGTCATTGTACATGACGAGCCAGGAGTTAAATTCTCTTGTCCAGCCCAGTTGTTGTATGCGAATTTGTATTCGTAGTTTCCAGCTTGAAGATTCAAAGTAGTTTCCCAAATGCCATCTGCATTCGCATCAGTCATTGGGTGACAGTTTCCGCACCAGCCATCAAAAGATCCGTTTACAGTTGGAGTTGTGAAGCCAGTTACATTGGTCATGTCAACTTTAAAAGTTACTGGATAACTTGGAGGAGCTTGATTACAAGCAACACAAGAACCGAAACAAACGGTTGGAAGAGTTGCGTCAGCCGCTACAACCAAAGAACGATTTGTAAATCCGAAGTTTGTAACTGTACATGAAGATCCCGGAGCAAGGGTTTCCCAAGTTGCGCCTGAACCAGCAGTGAATTTATATTCGTAAGTTCCAACGGCAAGAGGAATAGTAATTTCCCAAATTCCGTCTGCGTTGGCATCTGACATAGGTGCACAAACGCCACACCAGTTGTTGAACGTCCCGTTCAATGAAACATTCGATAGACCGCTTCCATTCATGTCTACTTTAAAAGTAACGTTGAATGCCATTGCGCTTGTGAGCATCCCTAAAGAAATGACAATAAGAGCGAGTAATTTTTTAAACATAAGTTTGATTTTAAGTTCCGCTAATATAGACTAATTGTCCCTTGTACAAAAAGCTAAACAAAAAAAATAAGGGGGCCGAAGCCCCCCTACCTTTTTAAACTACAGAACTAACTTACTTTCTAACTAAAAAGCGTTGTGATATTGTTTCTTTTCCAGAAACAACTTGAAGGAAGTACATTCCATCGGCAAGCCCTTGCTCTAATTCAATAGAGGTATTGCTAAGTTCCAATGTGTTGAATTTGTTTGACCAGATTAAATTCCCCATAGCGTCAAGCATACGAACTTGTGCTACTTCAGTATTCATTCCAGATAACATCAATTGAATGTTATTTCCATTCGATGGATTCGGATAAATGTTCAATTCCATTCCTTGAGCAACATCTTGCGAAGCAACCTTAGTAGAACCTTGTGGAACATCTTGCGAAGCATCTACAACCATTCCTGCAGTACCAATGATACACATATTAAAGGCAGGTCCCCAAGCGTAGTTGGTCCCAGTGTATGTGAAGATTGGTGCAGTTTGAACAGCATATGTTTTGCCGTATTGTAACTGAGTAATTGTGCTAAGTGTAATAGCATTAGATGCTGCGTTGCGGTTCACTTCAATTGGAAGACCTACTGAGTTTCCTCCTAAGTCAACCTCTTGGAATCTCCATCTCCAGTTTGTTACTCCACATACCCATGGCAATGACGTAACAATTGCTCCTCTGAATTTTTGTCCAGCAGAACACTGGTCAGCTGCTTTTAGAGCAGTTACCGGTTGAGCGCTTGTTGACACGGTGCATGGGGCTAAAGCAGAAACAGTGATAGTTTCTGAAGTTCCAGCTGCATCTGTAATTGTATAGGTGTTTGCAATAAGCAAATTGAAAGTTGAACCGTAAGGAAGGGTTGGAGTCACGTTGCTCAACACACAGATGTCTGAGTTTTGAGTGCGTGTGTAAGTATTACCCGCTGCAGGTCCTGAAGTTCCTGTGAAGGTATACGTGTAGTTAACTCCTGCTCCAGCATAGGTTGCTTTGAAGTATTGGCAAAGGGTATATGGACCAGCACCGTAATCACATCCGCCACGCTTCAATGTCTTCACACAGATAGTGTAAGAACCAATTCCAATAGCGCTATTGTAGTTACGAACACCAATTTTATAAACTTGTCCTGCAGTTAATCCTGATTGATTCAAAATTTCTCCGCCTAAACCAGTTACTGCATTTTCTTGAGCAACCAATGCTCCAGCAGCGGTTTGAAGTTCTATAACGATATCATTTGAAGTAGAGTTTACCACAATACTTACAGCCTCAGAGGTTGCAACGAATTGGTGCCATTTGTCTTCTCCTGTTAAGCAGATTGTTTGAGCAGATGCAGAAGCGCCAGCACCAACCAATGTTCCATTGCTCGCAGAGCAGTTTGGCCAAATTGAAGTAGCAACCGAAGTAGCGTTAGAAGGGTTGTCACCAGCTATAGCTGAACATCCTTCGTTAATTTGTCCGTTACAGTTGTCATCGAAAGCAGTGCTGCAAGATTCAGTTGCACCTGGGTGAACAGCAGCGCTGTTGTCGTTGCAATCACCTGAAGTGCCAGCAGTTGAAGTGTATCCAGCACCTGGAGAAGTACAGCTGCTTGTTGAAGAAGCGTAATATCCATCAGCGTCAGCGTCTAAATACCATGTTGTTGCAAACGTACAAGTACCGTTGTCTTGGTTAGCTGCAGAATTGTAGTTACAAGCTGTTGCGTTTGTACAACCTAAAATTGGACATGCAGAGCATCTTCCGTAAACATCGTTTTTCACTTGTCCGGTTGGGCTTTGACGGTTAGCGTAGTTAGCGTAGTCAGTAACCGGTGCACAAGATCCACCGTTTTGCATATCGTCAACTAAGTTTTCTTGAGAAGCCCAGTTGTCAACCATGTATTTGTATTCCACGTTACCAGCAGCAAGGTTTACAGTTACTGTATAGATACCATCACTGTTCGCATCTGTAAGGTGGTTGTAGGTATCAGCACCGCACCATCCGCACCATGGACCTGTTACGTACACATTTGTGAATGCAGTACCAGCGCAGCTCATGTTAACATTGAAAGTTGTTGCATAAAGACAAGATCCATCTGTGTATGTTGCAATTGGATTGTAGTTTACAGCTGCAACATCGATACAACCTGGGATTCCTGCAAGACATGCAGAGCATCTTCCGTATACATCGTTGGTTGTTGTTCCAACTACAATTTGTCTGTTTGCATAGTTCGCGTAATCCGTAATAGGAGCACATGATCCACCGTTTTGCATATCGTCAATTAAGTTCTCTTGAGAAGCCCAGTTGTCAACCATGTATTTGTATTCCACGTTACCGGCAGGAAGGTTTACAGTTACGTTGTAGATTCCGTCAGCGTTAGCGTCGGTAAGTACGTTGTAGGTATCAGCACCGCACCATCCGCACCATGAACCTGTGATGTATACATTGGTGTAGGTACCAGCGCAAGTCATGTCAACATTGAAGTTTGTAGCGTAAACGCAAGTTCCATTGTCAACAGTAGCAGCAGCGTTGTAGTTTGCAGCAGTTGCATTCGTGCAACCAGGAGTTGAAATAACGCAAGCGCTGCAAGAGTTCCAACATACAGTTCCTAAAACTTGTGCAGCTGTTCCAACAGTTAAAGCACGGTTGGTATAGCCGAAGTTTGTAACGGTACAAGAAGTACCTGCAGTTAAGTTTTCTTGAATTCCCCATCCATCAGCAGAGAATTTGTATTCGTATGTACCTGGCAAAAGAGCTACTGTAACTTCCCAAACACCGTCTGCATTCGCATCGGTCATTGGCGTACAGTTTCCGCACCATCCGTTGAATGTACCGTTTACTTCTGGAGTTGTGAATCCAGTAGTTTGAGTCATATCAACTTTGAAGGTTACGTTATAAGTAGGGGCAGAACATGAAGTACAAGTTCCCCAACAAACTACAGGTAGCGTTTGAGAAACTGTTCCAACAGTTAATGCACGATTGGTGTATCCGCTGTTCGTCACAGTGCAAGATGATCCAGCAGTTAAGCTTTCTTGTGAACCCCATCCATCAGCAGAGAATTTGTATTCGTAAGATCCTGCTGGAAGGTTTATAGTAGTTTCCCAAACACCGTCAGCATTCGCATCGGTCATTGGGTTACAGTTACCACACCATCCGTTGAAAGTACCGTTAACTTCTGGAGTTGTAAATCCAGTTTGATTCGCCATGTCAACTTTGAAAGTAACAGGGTATGTTGGAGGAGCGCAGTTCACACAAGATCCCCAACAAACCACATCAAGTGTCGTGTTAGCAGATAAGTTTAATGCGCGGTTGGTGTATCCACCGTTGGTTACCGTGCAAGAAGTTCCAGCGGCTAGCGTTTCTTGAGAACCCCATCCGTCTGCAGAGAATTTGTACTCGTATGTACCTGCTTGAAGCGTAAGTGTTGTTTCCCAAATACCATCTGCGTTCGCATCGGTCATTGGGTTACAGTTTCCGCACCAGTTGTTGAAAGTTCCATTAACCTCAGGAGTTGTGAATCCTGTTTGTCCTTGCATGTTTACTTTGAAAGTAACTGTGTATGAAGGTGGAACCTGAGCACATGCCACGCATGAAGCCCAACAAACAGTTGGTAAAGTAGCCGCTGCAGAGACTGTTACAGTTCTATTGGTGTAACCTGAATTGGTAACGGTACAACTGCTTCCAGCAATTAAGGTTTCTTGTCCGGCCCAGTTGTCATAAGCGAATTTGTATTCGTATGTTCCAGCAGGAAGTGAAAGAGTGGTTTCCCAAATTCCGTCTGCATTGGCATCGGTCATTGGGTGACAGTTACCGCACCATCCGTCGAATGATCCGTTTACTGTTGGAGTAGTGAATCCGGTAACGTTAGCCATATCTACCTTGAAAGTTACAGGGTAACTCGCAGGTGCTTGGCTGCACGATACACATGACTGCCAGCAAACAACAGGTAAAGTAGCGGTTGCTGTAACAGCCAAAGAACGATTGGTGAATCCAAAGTTCGTTACTGTACAAGAAGATCCGGGAGCCAATGTTTCCCAAGTTCCTCCAGAGTTTGCGGTGAACTTGTACTCGTAAGTACCCGCCGCAAGTGGAAGAGTAATTTCCCAAATGCCGTCAGAATTGGCATCGGTCATTGGTGCGCAATAGCCACACCAGTTGTTGAACGTTCCATTAATGGAAACGTTGGAAAGCCCAGTACCGTTCATGTCTACGCTGAACGTGACATCGAACGCCTTTGCTCCTAAGAAAGATGTTAAGAGCAAAAAAAGTAGGTAAATCTTTTTCATTTTAGTTAGTTAATTATTTTAAGGTTGAGACGAATATATACTAATTGTACTATAGACAAAAACTCTTTTTGAAAAAAAATTGTACTTTTTACAAAAAGTCCTCATAAATCTCATTTATTTTGGCTCAAATTTGTGAAATGGCAATTTCAAAAAAAATAGCAAAGACGAGAATAGAGCAAGACGATATCTATTCCATTCCAATAGACGAGTTTTTCAAGTCGGCATTTTCTGTTGACTGTGTAATTTTTGGCTATCATGAAAGAGAGTTGAAAGTATTGCTCATTCAAAGAGGTACGGATCCTTTCCAAGATTATTGGGCACTTCCTGGTGACTTGGTTTATCCGTATGAAGATCTTGACGATTCAGCGAAGCGTGTATTGAACGACCTCACTTCGCTGTCAGACGTGGCTATGCGCCAAGTACACACCTTCGGAAAGGTTAATCGCCATCCTTTGGGACGTGTAATCACAGTAGGCTATATTGCTTTGGTTGAATTAATGGACATTAATCCGCTTCCATCTAAATGGGCGAAGCAAACCAAATGGCACAGCATTAAACGCATGCCTAAATTGGCTTTCGATCACAAGGAAATATTGAATGAAAGTTTCAGAGCGTTGAAAGATATTATAGTGGCAGAGCCACTCTGGAGTAAAGTCCTTCCAGAAAAATTTACCCTCACCGAATTCCAAGCAATTTTCGAAACGATTTTGCAAAGGGAATTCGACAAGGGTAATTTCAGGAAGAAAATCAACGGATTGAAATTCTTAAAACGACTGGACGAGTCACAACAAAATGTGCGTCATCGTCCTTCTAGCTTATACCGCTTCGACGCGAAACTGTTTAAACAGTATCGCGACAAAGGGTTTGTTTTCGAGTTCTAATTTATTCTTACAACTTCACGAAACGTTGAGTGGTAGCGCCTTTTACGGTTAAGACTTGTACGTGATAAATTCCAGCAGAAAGTGATTCCGTGTTCACTTGAACATTGTTATTCAATGTTACAGTTGGAAGAGAAATACGCTTTCCAGTGTTGTCTAAAATTGAAATTGCTTTCACCAAATTCGCACTTTGAATCATGAATGAATTTTGAACGGGGTTCGGGTAAATTGAGAATCCTTCAGCAGTAATTTCATTCACATTTATTCCTCCGCAGCTAATGCATGTTCCGTAACAAACAGTGTCCATCACGAGAGTTCCTGTTACATCCAATGTTCTGTTCGTGAAACCAGAATTCGTTACCGTGCAAGGATCTCCAGCTGTTAACGCTTCAGAGCCAGCCCAAGTATCGTAGGCATATTTGTATTCGTAAGTTCCGGTATTCAACGGAATAGTTAGTTCCCAAACGTTATCGGCGTTGGCGTCGCTCATTGGCGCACAACCTCCGCACCAGTTGTTGAATGTTCCGTTCACTTCCGGAGTGGTGAATGTTACTCCACTTGCACCCATGTCCACAACAAATGTGATGTTGTATGGACCAGAAGAAATACCGCACGCTTCGCAACTTCCCCAGCATACGACAGGCAATGAATCGGCAACGGATACATTCAAAACACGATTGGTATAAATACCGGTAGTCATGGTACAAGAACTTCCAGGAACCAATGTTTCTTGGCCAGTCCAGTTGTCGAATGAATACTTGTATTCATAAGTTCCTGGCGCTAAAGAAATGGTAAGGTCCCAAACACCGTCGCCGTTGGCGTCGCTCATGGGCGCGCAGTTTCCGCACCACGCATTGAAGATTCCATTGACTTCAGGAGTAGTGAATCCGGTTACACCGTTCATATCTACTTGGAAAGTTATATCTACTTGTGCCATTGCGTTCAAGGAGAAAATCGAAAAGAGTAAGAATAGAATTTTTTTCATGATCTAGTTTTTTGCTAATTTAGAGAAATTGTACTTTATACAAAAAGGTTTTAATACTTTTGTTTTGAATGTGTGAATGTTTTGTCAAATGTTGTGTACTTTGCCGCAAATTCCATCATCTTAAATGAAGTTATGATAAAAAACATTAATCTAATCTGCTTGTTCATTTCACTAGCACTTTTCTTCAGTTCTGCTGATGGAGTGGCGCAGGCAATACCTGTGAAGGTATTGCAAGATGATGCTGGAGCTTGGAAAATTACGCGAGATGGAAAGCCCTATGAGGTTCGAGGAGCGGGCGGAAACGTTCAACTTGATAAGTTGGTCGAAATCGGCGGAAATTCTATTCGCACATGGAGTACTGATAATGCTCAGGAAATTTTAGACGAAGCTTATTCGAAAGGATTAACGGTGATGTTAGGACTTTGGGTTCAACACGAACGTCATGGCTTTGATTACAACGACGAAAAGAAGGTAGCTGCGCAATTGGAAGGTTTCAAAAAAGTAATTCTTCAATTTAAAGATCATCCTGCATTGTTGATGTGGGGTATTGGGAATGAAGTGGATTTGTTCTACACCAACACACGCGTTTGGGCTGCCATCAATGATATTGCGAAGTACATTCATTCGGTAGACCCGAACCATCCCACTTCAACAGTTACAGCGGGTTTGGATGAAAAGGAAGTGAAGTTGATTCTTCGCGATGCGCCAGAAATTGATGTGTATTGCGTGAATACTTACGGCGATATTGCCGGTGTGAGAAAGAGCATTCGCAATTTCGGATGGAACGGTCCTTATATGATAACCGAATGGGGACCAAATGGACATTGGGAAGTTGCGAAAACGAAATGGGGAGCACCAGTAGAGCAAAGCAGCACAGAAAAAGCCAAGTCATACAGAGAGCGCTTGACCAATGAAATTCAAGCCGACAAAGATTATTGTATTGGCTCTTATGTGTTCTTGTGGGGACATAAACAAGAGACCACTTCAACCTGGTACGGATTATTTTCTGCTGAAGGAAATGCGTCGGAAGCCGTTGAAGTGCTTCAAGACATTTGGAAGCCAGGAACTGTAAAGAACAGAACACCTGTTTTAGATTCTCTTTTGGTAAATGGAAAAAAGAAGGGCGATTATATTGCACTAACTGCCGATGAAATTTACGAGGCAAGTGCCTTTGTAAAAGATGCCGATAGCGATCTATTGAAATCGGCATGGGTAATTGTTCCAGAGAGCCGCGACATCAAATCGGGTGGTGATGCGGAAAGCGCACCAACTCCTATTGCAGGACTATTCAAAAAGAAAACTACAAGCAGCGCTAAGTTTTTCGCGCCATCCGCAGAGGGAGCTTACCGATTGTTTTTTGAGACAGTAGATGGAAATGGGCATTACGCTTACACCAATGTTCCGTTTTATGTGATGCCAAGAAAAGCGGGTCAAGCGCCGAAGAGAGCGGTCTCTTTCAAACCAATCGAATTTCAACCTTAATGCGAATGAAGTCTAATTTAAAATATCTGTTTTCTCTTTTAGCACTTCTATTTCTGGTTGAAGGAAATGTAGCGTGGGGACAGATCAATAACCTCACTTCTTCTTACGGACTTTACCCGAAGAAAGACTCTTTAGTACCAGGAAAGATAAGTGTTTCAGGATTTTATAGATTCTTTGGAACCTACACCAAGCAGAACAATCCGTATCAATTAACCGTTCCAGCTGACACCGTGCTTCCAAGAAGTTTTTTTATTGGTGACGATGCGCAACTTCCGAATTTATTGGTGAACGTTGCTGGACAATTTTCAGACAAATCGAGTTGGGGTTTCGATTTAAGAATGTTCCAATTCTTAAATGGAGTCATTAATCCTTCGTACGGTGCACAGGTGGCCGACTCGCTTCGTCCAAGCATTCAAAAACCTTTGGGAACTGTTGCGCTAGGTGGAAACTTGGGAACCATGTTAGGAATGAATTTGTACGGGAATTTCAAAACGAAATATGGACAATGGGGCGTTCGCGTTGGTGGTATTCAATGGTTGAGTATTTCTGATTTAACCTTTGGTTCGTTCAGAGGTTATAACCGATTTATGTTGTTCGAAAGAAACCCTTGGGATCCTATGGGAAACATCGCGGCTTCAAGGTATCAGCAGTATTTCGATCAAGGAAGTATTGACCAAGATTCGCGTTGGGGAAACAGAGCTTTTCAAGGGGCGGTAATTGAAGGAAAGGAATTGCCTAAGAATTTTTATTTCTTAGGTATGGTGGGTAAGAGCGAAATAAACGGAGGCCTTTTTGTGACTCCGAATTATTCTTACGGAGGAAAATTATTGCACAAGGGTAAGAAAAATGGCTTCGTAGCGTTGAATACCTTCAACAGTGTGAACTACACCGATAGCCTTGCGCAGCAAGCCTTTGGTTTGAATGTGATAACCTTAGAAGGAGTTACCAATATTAAGGGACACACCTTGAAGGCAGAGTTGGGCGCAGGAAATTATTACAGCCCAAGACATTCAAGAGGTTGGGGAGAAGCCCTTCAATTGCGCTGGTCAACTCCCGTTGTGGGAAATAAACCTGTGTTGGAAGTTCATGCCTTTCGTTTAAGTCCAAAGGTGGTGAACAACTCCGCAATATTCTGGAACACTTCAACACGTGAATATTCTGCAAATGAAATTCCAGCGGGAAGCATCGGAAGTTCTTCCTTGCTTCAACCGTTTGGAAGCTCCATGATTCGTCTCGGTCAAATGACCAATAACCGTCAAGGATTGAATTTGAATGTTCAATGGGGAACGAAGAAGTTTAAGTTTAGCGGTGGTATGGGTGCTTCATCAGAAATTGAAGCGGCTGCTGCTGTTATTACATTCGGACATCCGGTAAACAACGTAACTCGCTCACGCTTGTGGCGCTGGCAGTTCCCTGCGAATGTGGGTCCATATGGCAGATACTCAGATATCTACCGCGATGTGTACGAGACAGTTCAACTTTCAGACGACAGCTCTGGTGTTGTCGTGAACAAAAAATATTTCAATGTGGCGGAAGCACAAATGAAGTATCAAGGAAAGATTGGCTCACACAAAATATTCTTCTTCTCTTTACTTCAAGCGCAAAGCGCAGGAAGAAAATTCTCGCCAGTTGTTGTAACAAACGAACACGCTTATGTGCGTCAATATTCTTCTGAATTGGAAACGTATTTCGAATTGACTCCAACGGTTATGTTGAATGGATACATTGGCTATGAAAGAACCATTGCGAATTACTTAACCAACATCGACGAAGTTTCAAGAAGACCTAGAAACCAATATGGAAAGGGCTATGGCGTGGGTGTAGATGTTGAGTTAGGAAGAAATACAAGATTGTATATACGACACCGTTGGTTCTCTTTCGAAGACAAAAGTTTCTCGTTAGATCATTTCAATGGAAGAGAATTAGTGGTTGAATTAAAAGCGTTTTTTTAATGAAAAATAAATTACACATTGTTGTTGGAATTGTTGCGTTAATGGCTGCACAGTTTGCTTCGGCGCAGGAAAAAGATTTGCGTAAAGTAGTCTTCACCGGCGCTGCACGTGGACTGTATTACGGCGATAAGATTGGCCAAGAGGAAGAAGATTCCATCACCATTCCTCGTATGAATAGCGGACACACTCTAGTAGATTTGGGCATGAATATTCGTCCGAATAGAAACACCGAAATCCAAGGTATGGTTCGTGTGCGTAACGACTACGGCGGATTCTGGGGATCAGGGGTTAGCTTCGATATTCGTCAATTGTATATTAAAGGCGTTGCAGGAGGAATAGTTCGTTACCAATTGGGTGACATAAATTACAAGCTTTCACCTTACACGCTTTCGAATACCCAACAAGAAATTATTACGCAAGGACCAGTTATTTTTCAGCAGCAAACGCGCTTGATGAATTACGATAATTTCTATGCGGCAGACAGTTCTTGGAGACAACAAGGAGCGGCTGCTGAATTCGGATTGCAGTTTGCTAAGTATTTCAAAGAATTACAATTTCATACGGTTGCAACGCGCGTGAGAACTACAGATTTTGGAAGTATCAACGATCGCTTATTCGCTGGATACAATGTGAATTTGGTTCAGAGTAATTTCTTAGAAATGGGTATTACCCATGTTACACTTTTCGATATTGAAGGCACTTCGCACAATTTGAGCACCTTCCACAATCCAGTAACTACCGCGACTTATGTTTTGAAAAAGGATTTTTCCAATTGGAAAATGAGGGTAAATGTGGAAACGGGAACTTCAAAAACATACTACGAGAAATTTGAAGGTTCACCTGAAACAAAAGGAAAAATCTTCGATGCGAAATGGATCGCTGCAAACACATCGAAAGGATTCTCTATTGATGCAGGATGGAAATATGTAAGTTCAGATTTCCGCAGTCCGGGTGCTCAAACGAAGCGCGTGAACTACAACTATCAGCCTACTTCTTTCGGAAGAATTACCAATGATCAAGTAGTAAGGAATCTTACTGCTTTCGATTTGATGCGCGAGTCTAACGCATACAACCGTCAGCTTTCTTCCAACTTAATGTTAACACAACCGAAGTACGATAACATTACGCCTTACGGAACTGCAACTCCGAATAGACAAGGATTAACCGTTAACGCGAAATATGTAAATCCAACGCAATTGTTTGAGATCGCTGCAACGCAGTTGATGTTGCAAGAGACTCGCGGAGAAGGAACCTTGTTACCTCGCAAGTTTATGCGCACAGAGGTAAAAGCTGTTGCGCATTTGAGCAAGCGCTTCGGAAGTAAGGATAAGTTATTCGATGTTTCGGTTCGATTCAGAAAGGATAACACTTCTCGCGTGGCAGAAGAGAATGTGCGTGCCGTAGACCTTTCAACACAAATTTACTCGGTTGGAATGGAATACGAATTTTGGGAGAATTGGGATGTGATGTTAGGCGTTCAGCAAATCAAATTCAATGGATTCGATTACACCGCTGTTCGCAACAACTTCTCAGAGATTTATAACTTCAAAGAATATCAAACCGATGGAAATGAATTCATGAAAGCTGCTGGTTTGCGCTATCGTTTTTCAGACAAGTCTAGTTTATCTGTGAATCTTTCGAACTTCAAGAATACAGATGCTTTTGACGCGACACAGAATTATACCATTCGTCAGTTTATGTTACTTTACCAAATGAATTTTTAATATGAAAAAGTCTATTTACTTCTTACTATTTGCTTCATTGCTCTATACCTCTTGTAAGGTAGATGAAGAATTCGAAGGACCTTCATTGGTTGATTTGTACGGTGATTTCAGTGTGGTAACCGGACTGGACATTTCCAATCGCAATGTGAATTTCTCTACGGGAGAAACAACCACTTTCACCGCTGCGTTTTCGAAGAACGTTGATTGGACAGTTGAAGTGAAAGGTCTTCAATCGGGCGCTGTGAAGCGATTCACGGGATTCTCGAATGTCATAGACGCATCAAATGCAACATGGAATGGAACCACAACGGATCTTCCAATGTTTCGCGTTGAAGATTGCGCCGTGCAACTTTCAATCATAGGAGTTGCAGATACCTTGCGCGACACCTTAACGGTAGTTGGTTCAAAGGTATATGAAGGATTTGTTGTTGCCGATTTTGAAAACGGCTGGAACAGCGGCTGGAACACTTACGTTCAGAGTGGCGCGAACATGAGCTTCGCAGTTCAAACGAATAACAATGCCGCACAAGGTGGACGTTATTATGAAATGGCTGGTGCTGTTTCTTGGGATTGGTTGATTGGCTTGGTAAACATGCCGGGAAGCGCTTACGGATCAACTTACTATCCCCTAACAAGCAATCCGTCTAATTTGTATTTCAACACCATGTTGTACAAACCAGCGGGCATTGATAATGGATTGGTTCTTTTCCAGATTAAGGAAGATGATAACGGAGATGGCATGTATTCAACGGGTTCAGAAGATATGTATTCGATTCAGGTGAGCTTATCGGCTAACGGTTGGTCGAAAATTTCTCAGCGTTACGACAATATTCCAACGTTGGTGAATGGCGCTGCTTCGGGTCCAATTGGAAACGGATTGCACGAGCCGAATAAAATTATTGAAGTGTCTGTTTTATTCTTGGCTAATCCAACATCTGGATACTCTAAGACTTGGATGGATTACATGATATTCACTGAAGGATCTGCACTAGAGCCTTAATTCTTCCATATGAAATACGCATTTTGGTCTGTACTTCTTTTATTCACGAGTTGCGTTACCGTTAAGGAGCTTGCGCTTTATGAAAATGAAGTGATCGTGGAAGAAACGAAGGATGTTAACGGATTTCAGCTGACTGAAATTTTCAACGACGACATCACTTCGGAGATTTGGTTCACTCCAAGTCCGGCTTGTCTTACTGTTACTTCAGAGCGCAAAGAAGTTTTCTCTGGAACAGGCGCCATGAAATTTAAATGGAACAAACAAGCAGGCGGATGCCCGTGGCTAGGACTTGGAATAGGTTGGGCGAATTGGAGTGGAAAGGATCTAGCTTCTATTGAAAACAGTGCAGCCATTTCATTCAAAGTAAAAACGCAAGAGGGATCTATGAAAGGATTGCCTTGGGCCATGGCCTTGGAAGACTACGCTGGAACACAAGCGTGGATAGGTGTTACAAGCGGTTATGTGGAAGGTGGAATAGTGGATACTTCTTGGAGAACCGTTACAATCCCCTTAGTAGATTTTCAATTTGAAGGTTGGAATTTAGATGGCGGAACGGTGAAGCAAATGCTTATTCAATTCGAATCGAATGGAACGGTGTTCGTTGACGAGTTCAAGATCATTCCTTTCAAACCGAAAGAACCGAACACACTTGTTGTGACGAAGTCTTACGGTTGGGTGAATGACGGATTCATTGAAGGTGGCCAATTTGTAGCTCAAGCGAACATGGATGGTTCGGTTCTCTATCTGAACTGGAATGAAAAGGAATTGTACATCGGCGGTGAAATTGAAGACGTTTCTCCGTGTAGAAACATGCAAAATGGAAGAGACATTTGGAACGGAGATGCCATTGAAATTGCTTTCTCTTCGGAAACAGGAATTAGCGATAAGCGCATGATGTTTTACGAAGGCGACCGTCACATTGGAATTAAGATGGGTGGAAATTTCGATGTGTACGATTGGTCGCGCGAGAAAAATATTCAAGCGCAGATTTCAGTGAAGCCGCTTCAAAATAAATATGTTTTCGAGTGTGTTATTCCTTGGAGTGAATTGGGTGTTGCACCCTGGAAAAACAATTCAACCTACAACATTGAATTTGCCATTGATCAGTCTACAAACGACGACACGCGCGATTTCCAGAAGCGATGGAATTCGGTGAACAATGAAAATTTCAACACGAATCCTTCGTTGTGGGGT
This sequence comes from Flavobacteriales bacterium, assembly GCA_947466425.1. Lineage (GTDB taxonomy): Bacteria > Bacteroidota > Bacteroidia > Flavobacteriales_D > Sanyastnellaceae > CAIZGX01. Next base: position 5,293 of record CANIBZ010000013.1, on the reverse strand, counting down.
AAGTTGAAAGTAGAACTTCCAATTATTACGTTAGAATAAAAATGAATTCAAAAAATATTTTTCAATCGTTTTTCATTCTTGCTTTTTTAGCAGTGAATGTTTCTTGTACGTCACAAAAAACAGTTGCGAAAGAAAAGAAAGATGTGAATATTGACTACTACATTTCTTCCATGACGATTGAAGAGAAAGTGGGGCAAATGACTCAGCTAAATTTAGATGTCGTTTGTGAAGGGGAAGTTTACAAATTGGTTGAACCACATCATTTAAATGCCGCGAAACTTCATCAAGCTTTAGTGGATTATCACGTGGGTTCAATTTTGAATTGCGGTGGTCATGCCTATCAGCGCGAGCAGTGGCATGAAATCATTGGAGGAATTCAAAAAGTAGCTACGACTGAAACGCGATTGAAGGTTCCAATTCTTTATGGAATAGATGCCATTCACGGAGCGAACTACGTAACTGGTTCAACGTTGTTTCCACAACAATTGGCGCAAGCCGCAACCTTCAATCCGAGCTTAACACAAGAGGGAGGAAGAATCACAGCTTACGAAACGCGTTCAGCAGGAATTCCTTGGAATTTTTCTCCAGTTTTAGATGTGGGAAGAAATAAGAATTGGTCGCGTTTTTTCGAAACGTTCGGAGAAGATCCATATGTGTGCAGTGTGTTTGGAAGTGCGCTTGTTCGAGGTTATCAAGGTGGAGACGGTTCTTCGGTAGACAACGTTCACGTGGCAGCATGCTTGAAGCATTTCTTAGGTTACAGCGGAACACGCACCGGATTCGATCGCACACCTGCAATTATTTCAGACATTGAATTGCGCGAAATTTATCGTCCATCTTTTCAAGCGGCAATTGATGCGGGTGCATTAACCGTTATGATTAACAGCGGCGAAATCAACGGAATTCCTGTCCATGCAAATCCCAAAATCTTAATCGATTTGTTGCGCACTGAAATGGGCTTCAAAGGACTTGCTGTTACCGACTGGGAAGATGTAATTAAGTTGGTGAAGAACCACCGCGTTGCTGTTGATTTGAAAGAAGCGACATACCTGGCTGTTATGGCTGGAATAGACATGTGCATGGTTCCAAACGATTACGACTTCACCAAGTATTTAATTGAATTGGTGAAGGAAGGAAGAATTTCTGAAGAGCGTTTGAATGTAAGTGTCCGAAGAATTTTGGAAACGAAGAATAAGTTGGGATTGTTCGAGAACGCCATGCCGCCAAGCATTGCAGCGTTTCCTGAATTTGCTTCAGAGAAACACAAGACTGCGGCATTGCACACGGCAGAAGAAAGTATTACGCTTCTTGAAAACAAGAATAACATTCTTCCTTTGAAGAAAGACGCGAAGATTTTTGTTACCGGTCCGGCGGCGAATTCAATGACCTTGTTGAATGGGGCATGGACGCGCACCTGGCAGGGAACCGATGCGCAATTCGATGATGCTTCGAAGAATACCATTTACGAAGCGTTGTTAAGCAAGAACAAGAATGTTGTGTTTGAAGAAGGATGTGGGTTGGAGAGTATGAATATCATGAATGAGAGTTCATTGAAAGGATCGGCGAATGCCGACGTGATTGTGGTGTGTGTTGGAGAATTGCCAAGCACGGAATTGCCAGGAAACATTTACGATTTAGAACTACCCAAGGCGCAGCAAGATTATGTGAAGATGCTACAAGCAACGGGCAAACCAGTGGTGTTAGTTATGGTTGAAAACAGACCGCGGATTGTTCGTGAACTGGTTGAGGGATGCTCTGCTGTTGTGATGGCTTATCAGCCGGGCGATTTCGGAGGAGATGCATTGGCGAATATTTTATATGGCGATGTTAATCCGAGTGGAAAGCTTCCGTTCACGTATCCGAAATTCCAAGTTGGAACTTCAACGTATGATCACAAATTCACCGAGACTTTCGATAAAGATTTTGGTAACAAGGCTTTCCAACCCCAATGGGAATTCGGTTATGGATTGTCGTATTCCAATGTGCAATACGAGAATTTGCAGGTGAGTTATGAAAGTGAAGCACATGGCGGAGAAGTGTTTATTCGTGTAGATGTTGTTAACCCGAGCGAACGTTCGGTTAAGGAAAGTGTGTTGGTTTTCGCAACCGATGAAGTTGCGTCCATTACCCCTTCCGTAAAAAAACTAAAGGCCTTTCAAAAGGTAGAGTTAGCACCGAAGCAGAAGCGCACCGTTGAGTTTTCCATTTCGAAAGAAGATTTGAAATTCATTGGAAAAGATGCACAACCGATTTTCGAATCGGGTGCTTTTCAGTTTCATGTAGGGTCGTTAACACAGAGATTAATTATTCAATAAGATGAAAAGATATTTGTTGTTTTTAGTGCTTGCCTCAATTACGCTGATTACGTGTAAGCAGTCGAATCCAGAAGATGTATTGGGTCGTCAGGGCGATGTAATAAACTTCGCTGGACGCAAGTGGGACATTAAGTACAGCAACACGCCTGTGGGTCCAGGACCAAACAACTTTTCTCGTCTATACGACGACGTATGGGTAGATGAAAACGGTTACTTACACTTAACCATCGCGAAGCATAATGATACGTGGTATTCTTCGGAAGTGGTTGGACAAGACAACTTGGGGTATGGAACCTACATTTTCACGGTTCAGGCAGACCCAATGTCGTTTTCAGAGAACGTAGTTTTCGGATTGTTCACTTGGGATAATAACACGCTTCTTACAGACGGGAACAGCGAAGTTGACATTGAGTTTTCGAAATGGGGTGACGCGACGGCACAAGAGCCAACAACGTTTTCGGTGCAGCCGGTAAGTTTTGGTGCGTATTATCCAGAGAGAACGCGTGAGAGATTAATAGATCCAGACGTTTTGAAGGGTGTTACAACGCATTTGTTCAATTGGACCGACACGCTAATCACTTGGTATAGTTATGCGGGTGAGGACTACGAAAATGCCACGCCAATTGCTACGTGGTCGTTCAACCTAAACAATCCTCCACGTGTGAAGCAAGACGGGAATCAAACGTCACAACCCATAGTTATTCCTGCTCCAGGTGCAACAACGAATTGTCGCATGAATTTGTGGACCTTGCCGTATTCGAACATTGGTCCAAACGATGGATTGACGCACGAAGTTGTTATTCGCGATTTCAAATACATTCCTATGCAATGATTGCTGTAAATTCGCAGCATGATCGTTCAGAAACATTTTGAAGAAGCGCAGCAGTTGCTTTCGCAATTGTTGGCTTCGCCTGACTTTTTAACTTCAGTAAACAACAGCGCACAATGCATGTCTTCCCAATTGAAATTGGGTAAGAAGATTATGTCTTGTGGAAACGGCGGAAGCATGTGCGATGCCATGCATTTCGCTGAAGAGTTATCAGGAAGATACCGTGATAATCGTCCGGCTATTGCAGCCATGAGCATTTCAGACCCTTCACATATGTCTTGTGTGGGGAATGATTACGGATACGACTTTGTTTTTTCGCGTATGGTGGAAGCTATCGGAAATGAAGGCGACGTATTGTTGGCCATTTCAACCAGCGGTAATTCTGCGAATGTGTTGAAGGCTGCTGAAGCAGCGAAAGCGAAAGGAATGATGGTCATTGCTCTAACGGGAAAAGACGGCGGTAAATTGGCTCCGCTGTGCGATTTCGAAGTACGTGTTCCATGGATGGGATACGCCGATCGTATTCAAGAAATTCACATTAAAGTCATTCATAGTTTTATCGACTTCATTGAAAAAAATATTGACTAACTAAAGAAATGACAACAGAACAAAAGTTAAATGCGCGTGGCAACGGAAGTTGCGAATTGTGCGAGGCGAAAGAGAACTTATCGGTTTACGAAGTTCCTCCGCATTCAGATGGAAATGAAGACGAAAGCATTTTAGTTTGTGAAGTGTGTAAGGCGCAACTGGAAAAACGCGTTGCGTTAGATGCCAATCATTGGGCGTGTTTGAATACGAGCATGTGGAGCGAAGTTCCTGCGGTGAAAGTGGTTTCATGGAGAATGTTGAATCGCTTGAAGACGAATTCATGGGCTGCAGATGCCATTGACATGATGTATTTGGAGGAAGATCAATTGACGTGGGCGCGCGCTGCTGGAGACGAAGAAGATTCGGGTGAAATTCAATTTCACAAAGATTCGAACGGAACCATTTTGCAAAGCGGAGATACTGTTACGTTAATTAAAACGTTGGAAGTAAAAGGCTCTCAAGTGAAAGCGAACGTGGGTGTTGCCGTAAGAAACATTCGTTTGGTTCACGACAACATTGAGCAGATTGAAGGGAAGGTGGATGGACAACAAATTGTGATTTTAACGAAGTTTGTGAAGAAGTCCTAAGGTAGTTATTTCAACATATAATACTCTGAAACGCTTGATTGAAGAGGGTTTCAGGAAGAGAAGCAAGAAGGTTATGGCATATCACTTTCTTGCTTTTTCGTTTTATTGAAAAGTCATTTGCAAGAAAAAATTATGCTTGCAAAAACATTTGGCAGCGCTGTTTATGGCGTGAATGCCTACCTCATTACGATTGAAGTTCATGCCGACAAAGGAACGTTGGTGAACATGGTTGGACTTCCAGATACCTCTGTAAAGGAAGCGCAGCAGCGCATTCGTGCGGCGTTCACGAATTCAGGAATGAAGAATCCCATTCGGAATTACACCATAAACATGGCGCCTGCAGATATTCGGAAAGAAGGAACGGCTTATGACTTGCCGCTCGCACTGGGCCTTTTGGCGGCAACCGAACAAATTCCGAACGAAGCGCTTTCTAAATACATTATCATGGGTGAGTTGTCGTTAGACGGAAGTATTCGTCCGATTAAGGGAGTTCTGCCCATGGCTATTCAAGCGAAACGAGACGGCTTTGAAGGGATTATTGTACCTATTGAAAACGCGCCGGAATGTGCGGTAGTCGATGGATTGAAAATCTATGGATCTCCGTGCATTTTAGATGTCGTTAATTTTTTCAAGGGTGAAGGAAAGTTGGAAGAATTTCCCTTCGAAAAAGAAAAATTTCAGTCGTTGCAGACGCAACATTTTGCGTTGGATTTTACTGATGTGAAAGGGCAGGAAAACATTAAGCGCGCGTTTGAAATTGCGGCTTCAGGTGGACACAACCTTATTCTCATTGGTCCGCCAGGCGCGGGAAAGACGATGTTAGCGAAGCGACTTCCATCAATATTACCACCGTTGTCTTTAGATGAAGCCTTGGAGACCACAAAGATTCACAGTGTAGCTGGAAGGTTGAAGAAACACGACGCGTTGATTGTGAATCGTCCGTTTAGAAGCCCTCACCATACGATATCTGACGT
>CANIBZ010000012.1 GCA_947466425.1 Flavobacteriales bacterium | reverse complement strand
CTATCTCCAAGAAACTTCCTTTTTAAACATGCAAAACCACATTTAATTGATTCTGATTTTCCAACCTTTCAAATAGATAACTAACTTAGCAACAACAAATAACCCAGGTACTCTAATTTAAAACGTTACAGTTAAGGGGAAGTTTACCCTTTCTCAACAACTTCAAAGAACGTCAATCAATCCTGCCCAAACTTTTGTTATATATTTTGTATTCATGGTTTCAGGTAATTTAATTAGAGATGCCTTAATTTCGTTCAATGCTATTTTCTATAAAAAACACAAGAGAGTATGAGTATTGATGAGGTTCTTGTCTTTTCAGGTGTAATTATGGTTCTAATGATAATTTCCATTTTAACAATTTTCATCTTGTTCACGAAAAAAACAATAGAAACGGTAAAGCAGAAAGAAGAAATTTCCTCTAAAATACAACAGGCTATAATTTCAACTCAAGAATCCGAAAGGAATGAATTAGCAATTAATCTTCACGATGATGTAGGCCCGCAGTTAAGCTTTCTCTATCGTCAATTGCAGAAAGAAATTGATAGCAATTCTTCAATTACTTTTTCATTTGCCGAACTGGGTAGTGTTTACAAGAAATTAGATGAGATCATTTCTGACGTTAGGAAATTCACATCGGATATTTACCCAACCCAGCTCAAGGAAATGGGATTTATTAATGCCTTGGAGCAGAATTTATTCGATATGCAGAAGAATATCCGAATCAGATTCTTCAATCAGTTAGAGATAGATTTGAATTTCGACAATTCAAAAGAACTAGCTGTTTATCGAATAACAAATGAAGTATTGAATAATATACTGCGACACGGTAGACCCAGTTTTTTAGATTGTGAAGTAAACTGCGTAGATAATTACCTTCAAATAGTATTCACCCACGACGGTATTCCCTTCAGCCAGAAAGAATTCATTGATTTGGCGCAAAGTCAGAAAGGACGCGGTTGTTCTTCCATTCTCAATAGAACGTTAATGCTAGAAGGCACAGTAGAATTTTACCGTATCTTAGAAATGTATGCATGTGTTAATATTCAAATTCCAATGCAATGAGTGTTCCAATTAAAGTGGCTATAATAGATGACCACACGATTACCAGAGAGGGAATTAAAAAGCTGTTGACGCAGGATTTTACCAACCGATTTCATGTTGTTGGAGATTTTGCAAACGGAAAAGAGTTCTTGAATTTTTTGAAAAAAGACACTTGCGACGTAGCTCTCATGGATATACACATGCCCGTAAAATCGGGAGATAGCACCATTGATGTTCTATCTAATTCGCACCCAGATGTTTCGGTGGTTGTGCTAAGTATGCTAACCATGGATTACATGATTGAAAAAGTTATTGCAGCCGGTGCCAAAGGATATCTGCCGAAAGAAGCGAATATCAGCGAAATAAAGAATGCGCTGGTCACTGTTAGTCAAAAGAAGATGTATTACAATGAGCTAGTTTCTGTCGAAAAGTTGCGCATGTTTAAGGACAGAAAAAAAACGACGGGGGAATTGTCTACCCAAGAACGAATAGTCATGAGCTACTTAATTGCGGGGCAAAAGAACTCTGAAATTGCTGAGGCCCTAAACATAAGTGCCGCAACCGTGAAAAAGCACAAAGAGCATATACTGAAAAAAACGAAATGCGAAAGAACTGGACAATTGTTCAGATACGCTTATCTCATGGGTTTCATGGATTTCCACGATAAACAAAATCTTAATTCATTCAAATGAGTTGTTCTTTTTTGTTTCTAAAATTAGTATTACCTTCGTCTTAATTGAAAATGAAAAGACGAGCGTAATCGGAGCGTCAGGGATTAAGGGTCTTCTGAAACACTTGAAAATAAAGGGTTTTTAGTAATGGTTCGAATCCCTCTCTCTCCGCTGAAACACTTGCGAATAACATCGCAAGAAACTGCAAAAGCCCGTCAAACAAACGTCTGACGGGCTTTTTGCTTTTTAGTGCTTTTGCAACGAAAGGCAAAAAAATGCAGATTTTGGTAACCATCGCGAGCGTAAAACGAGCGTCGGTTGTTTACACCAAAACGACGCTCGCTAAACGGGCTCCGTATTTGTGCTTTTCAAACGAGGGAAATGTATTTTTCACAGAATAAAAGATGAGGTTTCCAAGAAACGAATTAAGCGGAAGGATTGCTAAAATTATGCGCGAGATTCACGGTTGATTCTTTTATAATGGAAAATATTCGCCAAAATATGGCTTATAGTGGAAAATTTACGCTAAACTTGTGATAAATCTGATCGATAATGGAAAATAATCTACCGCTTCATTTACAGGAAGTAATTTGTAGCTCACAAGATCCTTCTATTTCGAAGCAAATAGCCAAACTGCTAAAAGCTGGAGCCATCAGAAAAATTGCTCCGAGGATATATTCGTCCAATTTAGAGGAGCCCATTGAAGGCATCATACGCAGAAATATCTTTCAGATATTAGGCAGTCTTTACCCGGGCACATTGTTGAGTCACCGATCGGCTTTTGAATTTCAGCCCACGAAATCGGGCAAGCTGTTTTTAACAACGAGCTATACCAAAAAAGTAAGTCTTCCGGGCGTTACGCTTAAATTTCTTCAGGGGCACCCGGCCATTGAAGGGGACAATAAATTTTCCGGTGAATTGCACGCTTCTCAGAAAGCACGTGCTTTTTTGGAAAATTTGCAAGCATCTAAGAAATTAGGTAGTGAATCAAAGTGTTTGAGTTTGCCGGAAATAGAGGAGCGTTTAGAGCAAATAATACGAGTGAATGGCGAAGTTGAAATCAACAAGTTGAGAGATCGAGCTAGAGTCCTTGCCTTGGAGTTGGAGATGCCTAAAGAATTTGAAAAATTAAGTCGTTTGATTAGCGCATTGCTGACAACCAAAACATCTAAAATTCTTAGTTCTTCACTGGTAAAAGCAAGAGCATTTGGAAAGCCTTATGATCCTGCAAGATTGGAATTATTTGAAACGCTGTTTCGCGAATTGAAAAACACTGAATTCCCTTATCGCGCCGAGAAAAACAACACACCTTCATCATTCAGAAACTTTGCCTTTTTTGAAAGCTACTTTTCAAATTATATTGAAGGAACTGTTTTTGAAATTGACGAGGTGAAAAAGATTATACAAACCAACAAACCACTTCCTTCAAGAAACGATGACAGTCATGATGTATTGGGAACTTATCAGATTGTTTCCAATAAAAAAGAAATGCAGATAACACCTTCAACGCCTGAAGAATTTCTTAAAATTATTTCATTTCGTCATTCGATTCTCATGAGCGCTCGGTTAGATAAAAAGCCAGGACTGTTTAAAGACAAAAACAATTTTGCTGGAAGTACGGCCTTTGTGGATTTTAATTTGGTGAGGGGAACATTGGAACAGAGCTTTGGATTTTATTCGGCCTTGGATCATCCGTTCGCAAAAGCTGCCTACATTATGTTTGTGATGAGTGAGGTGCATCCCTTTTTGGATGGTAATGGTCGTATAGCGCGTGTGATGATGAATGCCGAACTGGTGAAAGCGGACCAATCGAAAATCATCATTCCAACGGTGTACCGTGAAGACTATATGGGAGCATTGAAGAAATTCACGAAGCAACGAAAGTGCGACACCTACATTAAAATGCTCCAAAGAGCACATCAGTTCAGTGCAAACGTATATGATAACGACATGGATAACATGCAAGAGTATTTAACTTCATGCAAAGCATTTATGGACGATTTTCAGATGGCGTTTTGAAAATTGTACTGCGCAAAGAGATAGAATAATTTAGATATTGAAGAAAGAGAGTCCAGAAAATGTCAATCGGCATTAAAAGCCCCCTCTTCCAGATGGCATAAAGGCGCATAACAAAAACAGAAATTATTTTCTATCGTTTCTAACTTTGACTACTTGAAGTAAGCTTCACGTGGAGATGCAAACTTAAAAGACCACTGCTTAATAAAAGAAAAATACAAAGGAAAGAGGTGAAAATAAACCTATAAGTTGATTTTATGAATATAATCCCTATCTTTGCAGACCAATTATTCGCTTTTCATTACGATGGAGAAGTGGATCATGAGTATGACAGATTAATGGAATTATGGACAGACGTTGCCGCTTTAAAAGCTTATGCTGAAGAAAATAAAATTTCCGATGTCATAAAATTTGTCGACGAGATATTGGAGAATGCAGAACAAATTCAAGACTTTTTGGAGGATATCAATCAAAGTAAAGAACCGTTTGGAATTTATTTTGAGCCTTTACAAAACTCGGAGAGAACGAAAATACTGGCTTTTCAAAAGGGGAAAATTAAGAGAAACAGATTGCGCTACTATGCAATTAAGATAGGTGACAATTGTTTTGCAATAACAGGAGGTGCTATAAAGATGAGTCAAACGATGCAAGAACATCCCGACACAGCTAACGAGTTAACGAAATTGGTGAATGCAAGAGCTTATTTAAATGCAAACGGAGTATTAAATGAAGATTCTTTTTTTGAACTATTAATTGAACTACAATGACGAACAAAGAAAAATTCTTAGCACTCGTTTCTGAGCAAGATTCAGGGACTTTGGAGCGCAATAGAGATCGAATTCGAAACCGTTCAATGTTGCGCGAGTCGCAGCAAATTGCACTGAAAGTGTTAATGAAATTGGACGAATTGGGCTGGTCGCAAAAGGACCTTGCTAAATCAATGGCAGTTACGCCGCAACAAATTACCAAAATTGTAAGTGGGAAGGAGAACTTAACAATTGAAACCCAGATTAAATTACAGAACATCTTGGATATTCCAGTGTTGGCAAGTTATTACGAAAACAAAATGACTGAAAAGGATCAATGGGTTGTTACCATTGAAAAAAATGTTGTGAGAGTAGAGCCTCAAGTACTCGAGAACAGCAACAATTTCCAAGCAACAAAAGTCTTGAAACTTGTAAGAGCTGATTATTCACTTGAAAATTATCAAGCATAAGCAATACAATGAAAAAAGAAAACACAAAAGTTGGTTTTACACTTAAAGGAATTAAAACCGAGCAGTTTGCCATTTTTGAGGAGAATTATGTTTCAAAAAAGGAAACTGGTTTAGGTTCTGAATTGCAATTCAAACTAGATCAAACGAACAAACTCATTGCTGTTTTTCTTGGCTTTGAATTTATGCAAGGGAAGAAAGTGTTTCTCAAAATTCAAGTCAGTTGTCATTTCAAGATAGACGAAGCTTCTTGGAATGCATTTATTAAAAAGAAGAATGTAACAATACCCAAAGCGTTTTTGGCTCACTTGGCAATGCTAACGACTGGCACATCGAGAGGAGTATTGTTTGCAAAAACCGAAGCAACGCAATTTTCAAAATTTATCGTTCCTACTTTGAATGTGACTGAAATGATAAAAGAAGATGCTTCGTTTGTTCTTGTGGAGGAATGAAGTCTCAGTAGGCAAGAACCTTATAAGGCTTTATAGACACCTCCGCCTAGTCAAGTTAACTTTAGAATTATTTGTGGCATAAGCACAGAAACGATAGTAAAGGCTTGTACAATACGAATTGAGATTTTACTTGGAATATTTCAGCACGAACAATGTCACAATTTTTCATATATTTGTGACATATGAATGAGTCGGTAAATCATACTATTGAATTGAAAATCAGAAGAGCAAAGCCAGGCAGTGTCTTTCTTCCTTCTGATTTTAAGGCGTTGGGTACTTCTACCGCAATTCGAAAAGCGCTATCGAGGCTTGTTGATTCAGGGCAAATAGAAAGAATGGGTCAAGGAATCTATGTTGTGCCGAAAGTGGATAAAGTATTTGGAAAAGTGTTGCCATCGATAGAAGAATTGGCAGAAGTGTTATCGCGGAAGGAGCACGTTAAAATAAAACCTTCTGGGCAATATGCATTGAACAAAGTTGGCCTATCTACACAGGTTCCCATGCGCTTGGTATTTCTAACAAGCGGACATTCAAAGAGAATTCAGATAGGAAAGAGCGCGATAGTTTTTAAGTCAACAACTGCCAAAAAGCTTTCCATGAAAGGTGACATAACAAGTTTGTTGTTTTTGGCTTTGGAGGAATTAGATTTACAGCAGTTGTCGGCTGCGCAGCGAGATAGAATAATTCAGTTATTGAATAAAGAGAGTCCTGAAAATGTGAAGCATGATTTACGACTTACTCAAACTAAGGTGAGCGACTTCATTGTGAAAATCATAAATAGAATTTAGAATGATTGGTTGGGTAAAGAACTTAAGCGATGCTTCGCGTTTGGCGTCTGTAAACGAAGCGTCTCGAATTTCAGGAATACCGGCAAAGGCTATTGAAAAGGATTGGTGGGTCACCCTTTCATTAAAGCTATTGTTCGAAACGAAGTATGCCAACTATTTTGCTTTTAAGGGTGGGACTTCATTAAGTAAGGGCTGGCATTTGATTGATCGCTTTTCTGAAGATATTGATATATCGTTAAGCTCGGCAGCGGTTGGAATGAAGTATCAGCAAACGCCTACCAAAACCTATGTTGAGCAATTGCGAAGAGCAGGATGCGCGTTTACTTCAAATGAGCTTCAGGAGGCATTGAAATCTAAATTTATTGAATCGCAAGTTCCCGAAAATTTGTATTCGATAGAGGCCGAGCCGGTGCGAGCGGATATGCCTGATACTGATCCTCAGAGTATATATGTGAATTTTATTTCGTTGTATGATCCGAATCCGTATTTACCTGACAGAGTTAAAATAGAATTCAGTGTTCGGTCTATGCGTGAGCCCAATGTCTTGCGAGGCATGAACTCGCTGTTGTATACTCATTTTCCAAATGAGAACTATACCGAAGAGATTTGTGAGGTACTTACCATTCAACCGCAGAGAACTTTGATAGAAAAGATCTTGTTATTGCATGAAGAATACAACCGTGATGAGCGCTCAAAGATGCGAACGGAGCGTATGTCTCGTCATTACTACGATTTGTTTCATTTGAGTAAACAAGAATTTTCTTCAGTGACGGTCCAAGACGAAAATTTTATTAATGAAATAATTGAGCATCGAAAGTTTTATTCGCGCTTGAAACGATTCGATTACACCACATTGAAACGAGGAAGTATTTCAATTGTCCCTGACAATGAAATACTCATAGCGTTGAAGAACGATTATGAAGTTATGCGATCAGAAATGATCTATGGTAATCCACCAGCATTCGAGGAGATTATTCAAGCTATGAAAAACTTAGAGTTACAGTTCAATGGAATGTGATTATTTAAGCTTAATTACAAGTTAAGAATACTTAACCTATTGAAAGGCCTTTGTGGAAGATTCAGATGGCGTTTTGAAAATTGTACAGCGCTTTAATTAACGGCTTGTAAAAGGTGCATTGTGATTTACACATGCAATCTTTCCGCCAACTCGCTCAGCCACACTCATTGCAACGCGCAATAATCCACTACGTATAAATACGTATTTACAGTTGGAAAATCAATTGAATGAATTTCTAATCTCCATACCTACAACCTTTGTTGCGCTTGAATTGCAAGTCGGTTTGAACAATTCAATTGAAGCATTTCACCACTTACCGGTGCTTGTGTAGGGTTTCATAAAATTCTGAAAGAGGATTATCTTGGGAATTGGATTTATGATGAATTAATTAAGCGTAAAAACTTTAGCGAATACAGCCGGTTTGATTGGATAAGTTATGGTGCGTTTCGCAAAGAAATAAATTTTAACATACAAACCAAAACTCCTAAACAAAAAAAGAAACAACTGCCAACTGTCCCTCAACACATCTCCATTATCTTTTCTCGTCAAAAGACATGAAGCATGAGATAAACAATCTCAAACGTCCATGAATTAATACTCAGTAATATTTCCAGTTTCATTTTAGGGCAGTTGTCATCATTAATCTTTAATCGAAGTGTTCTGTGTTACTCCTTCACCACAACCTCCGTATAAACCTTCCCATTATCATTCATAGCCTGAACGATGTACAAACCAGAGTTGAAATTTTGAAGGTTCAAAACAAGGCGATTGCTACTATTTATTTTTTCTGTTGAAACCACCTGTCCGTTCATGTTGTTAAGACGAACGGTCCAGTTGTCGTTTTTTGGAAGTTGAATGTTCAAGCTTCCGTTTGTAGGGCTAGGGAAAACAGTCACGGCGTTTTCACGTCCCGCTGTTTCTTTAATGTTAACCGCGTCGTCGAAGATGTACATGAACAGGGACTGATTATAATTACCATTTTCACTTTGAATTGCCGGCCCACAAGAGAATTCATTCAGAACAGGCAGGTCGTCAGATGCTGTAGACACGAACGCGTATAGTTTGTTTCCATTAACAAGTGGTATGTAATACTCGCCTGCGTCATTTCCTCCAAAATAACTTGCGAAAAGCAAATCGTGATTTGCAGATAATTCCATTACATAACCTTGATAAGAGTCTGAGGAACATCCCCAATTGTCTGTTGTTTGAGGAGAGTTGGTTACATCGTTCCTAAACGAACACATGAGTAAATTCCCTTGATATTCGACCATATTTGCTTCCCCAATATTGGTAGGTAAATAGCTCGACCAAATTGGAAGACCGTTCGAATCAAGTTCAACCAAATAATTTTCTGTTGACGTTGCACTTTGAATTCCACCCGAGCCATAAATTGGATAGCTTGAAGTTCCAGTTAGGTGAAGGTGCAAATAAACATGCCCGTTGTTCATTCTAGTTATTTGATGAGGATAAAGAAAACTAGAACTTGGATCCTCTAGGACATATGACCACTCGATATTGCTGTTACTCCGTTTGATCTTTAGAGCAACTAAATAAGTACTGCCCAAAGGTGCGAAATTGGTGGGAAGATAGCTCGCGACATCACTATTGGAGGACAAAGTGCAATAGATAAATTCATCGTCTGCAGTCATATTGAGAATCATATCATTTTTATTCCCTCCAACAAAAGAATCGTAAACCAAAGTTCCTGTTTTATCAATTACCGCATAATACCCATCATTCTGACCCTCTGTTGACGTTCCGTTTATGTAAGTTGTTTCCAATTGTGATTGAGATGAAAGAATGTAAAATCCGTTTTTGAAAATTAAATGATCTCCGTCATAGAGCACATAATTTTGCCAGTTGAAGTAATTACTAAGAAAACTACCGTAGAGCATTTGACCGTTGAGATCCCATGTTGAAACAAATGGAAGCATCGTTGGAATATATGGATTATTGTTGGCTTGCGGAGGAGCACTATAAAGAGCCGAAGGTGAAGACAAATCGTTTCCTGAAGCAGTTGCTAACGAGACATAGAGTGTATCATTCTCACATGAAATCCTATCTACTCTATCGAAAGCCTCGCCTCCAAAATAAGTGCACCAACCTATTTGATTATCAGATTTTATTTGCATTATAAAACCATCATTTACTCCGTCTAATGTATTATCAAAAGAAAATTCATTCACAGGCAAATTAGCTGTGTTAACTCTACCTGCTACATAAAAATTCCCTTGACTGTCCATGCAACTTGAAGTAATAAACGTCGATGATGAATCGCAGGTTAGAAATGAAGAATATGCCAAATGATGCGGTTGAGCGAACGTATTTACAATTACTACCAGTAAGAAACTGGAAATGAAATGTACTTTTTTCATCTTAGTTTTCAATGACCAGAATGAATTTGATAAGCACTGCCATCTCTAAATGTGAAGGAATGTATGAGATCTTTATTCTGATGTCCTGAGGGCAGCGTGAACTTCACTATGCCTTCTGACAGGGAATTTAAATATATCGACTCAGCACTAATACGATTCATGTTTAAATCAAAAACTTCATACTTGAGCTTGGTATTTACAGCAGAATTAAATGAAATTTTATAATCACCATTGACAATCGGATTGGCGAATAAATTTATATCGACTAAAGCTGAAATAGGAATTGTTAACTCGAGACTATCATTAACCTCAGTAAATCTCAAGTTTTTTATTTTTCCGTGATCCTTTATTGTGATCATATAGAGCCCTGTACTTAATGAAACTGTAGTTGGATGATAATCCCCCAGAGAATCAATCATTTGATTAAAATCGAATTCTCCCGCAGGAACACCCTGACCACCTGACCAGTTCGAAAATGAAATAGAACGCATATTAAAGTTACCAAGACCGATACAGTCAAGATAACCGAAAGTGTTGACTTCATCGTTGTGTACACCTAGCAAAAAATCCATGCAATCCATATGATTCGGATCACCACTTGGTCCACTGACTAAATTACCCGAAGATAAATCTCCATCGCACGTTAAATCAGGATAAACACTTTCTCCATCTATTTCTATTTCTATATTAGACGCATCATTGAATAATCCAAGCAATGAAACAATCGAATTGGATGCGAAATTAGACCAATTATTAGTTGTTGCGCCAGTGGACAAAAAAGGTCCACAGCACCAGTAACCTTTACCTTTTTGTATTCCTACGATGGGTTCGTTAGACGGAAATAACTCTACATTCTGACTATTAAAAACTTGGAATGGGAGAGGGTTATTTGCCCCTGCAAGTATGTAACTTATGTTGCCAATTACATTACTTGTCGGAATGATATTAGTAACACCAGGGTAATAGCCAAATCCATGATATTGCGCATAGTTTGCTAAATTAGGTGTGTTGTAGACAATATCATTGAGATCAGAAAGGTACATGTACTCATAAAGAGGTACTGAGATGTTGTCTTCCGAGGAAATGTATTGATGAGCTTCTTCTAGGGAGTATTTATAATTTGGTGCGTTATTGGGCGAACTCTGAACTATGCTATATGCATAATCAGAGCCGTTACAAGTGTATCGGTCGGTTTCCAACCAAGATGTTTCACCACCAGTGCAGGGTATGAATTCTGAGGAATACATAAGTGATCCAGCTTTACTGTAGCCACTAATTTGATAAACATAATCATGTATCCCGGATTTATTCAAATATGCTTTCGGAAATTTTAAGTAACTCTTTCCCATTAACGTAAATTTCTCTTTTGAAATAAGAGTATCCTCTCCTGCTGAGCTAGTAACTTGTTCGAAAATGCGAACGATGTAATTATTACTCGATGAAATGTCGTTTGACATTAGCAGGTAGCCATCTGAATTATGAGGCTTGCGAATAATGGCATGCGAATAATCCTGGGCAGTTATTTCGATTAGTGCGCATAAAATGCAAAGTAGAAGTAGTAAATTTTTTTTCATTTTTTTTCTTTCAAAGAAACTCCGTTGTTACTTCATGGACAATACGCACTTCCTCGTACTTTTCGAATGATCTGTTCAAAGAAAAAAGTGCCGAAGCACTTTAAAAATCGAGTGTAGTAAAAAGAAAAATCTGAACTTGAAAACTGAAACTCACCGCGGGGTGAGTTCAAGAATCTGATGCTGATATGCGAAGGTGACCAGTTCGGCAATGTTAGAACATTGCGTTTTCTTCATAATGTTCTCTCTGTGCTTACTAACTGTGGATGGACTAAGGTTTATTTTTTCAGCGATTTCAACTGTATTTAAACCCGATGCGACAAGACTTGTAATAAACTGCTCACGAAGCGTAAGCCCAGAGGGTTCTTTTCTTCCGTTTTTAATGAGTTTATATTTTTCAGCCGTGAGTAGCCTATTGAAAAACATTTTTTTATCTCGCGCAGACAAGACTGAATTTTTAATTTCTTCTGATCCCGATTCTTTTGGCAAATAGGCATAGACACCAAGCTTCACCATAAATTCCATCATGTAGTTTCGCGTATTCATGGTTAAAATAACAACAGAAACATCCGGAATTTTTTTATGAATCAATTCCACCGTAGACTCACCACCGCGAATGGGCATGTGAATATCCATGACCACCACATCGCACGATTTCTTTTTCAGATAGTCTAAAAAATCAGATCCATTTCCGAAGTCACCAATCACCTCGAATCGCTTTTTCTGATCTTCTACAAAAAGCTTTCGCAATCCTTCGCGAAGAACAGTGTGGTCGTCTACAATGGCAACTTCAATGGGTTTCGACATGGCGCGGTAGGGGTATTATAAATTCTATATAAGTTAATTCATTGAATACTCTCTCAATAGTCACAGTGCCCCCAAGCATGAGCGTTCGATTCAGTATGGAAGAACAGCCTTTGCCTGCACCATTTTGCGCTTCTTCCATGAATTCGGCCTGACTAAAATGTAGTCCGTTGTGCGTAAGACCAATGCTTAATTTATGTTTTACAATTTCAATGATACATTCTAACGCGGTCGGACGTGAATGTTTCATGATGTTAGAAACCGCTTCATTTACGGTGCGGTATAGGGCCAGTTCATCGATAAGGCTGAAGTGAAGTTTTTGTTGAACGTCGCATCGAAATTCTATGATTTTATTTTCCGATTCCAGATCGATGAAATTATTTTCGAGTGATTTGATTAAACCTAATTTTTTGAATTGGGTGGGAAAGATTTCACTGGAGTATTTTCGAATGTCTTCAGCGAGCTCTTCAATTTTGAGTGTTATTTTTTCCAATTGACTCTGTGAGAAGGAATAAGACTCGTCGCGCTTTTCTGCAGTCTCAAGTTGTTTCAATAAAATCCCTAATTGCGGTCCGAAATCGTCGTGGAGATTATCTGAGAGCACCTCGCGCTCTTTCTCTTGCGCTTCAACAATTGCCCGTTGCATAGTAGCTTGAAATTCGTTTTGCATTTTAATTTTGGAAATATACAATTTCGCGAGTATCCAAATAACAACAACCAAAAGGATGCTTATCAAAAATGAAAAGATCGAAGCAAAGACGTAAATCTCATTTACCTGTAACATAATTCATTTTTTTTACTTGAAAAAAGAAAAAGGCGAAAAGACAATCACGAATGATATTGCTTCCAATGGTTACTCCTATGCGAACATACTGAAAGAATATTGGGAATTCCATTGAATCATCAATATTGGTAATCATGTCTGGTATTAACGTTGCCGACATGAAGAAGAATAATGCAATTACGGGCCATATACGAATGTCAATTTCGGAAGAATCAGCAATAGTTTGGCTAATCAAAGTAAACAAAGTATGCAACGAAAACAGACATAAAATAACTCCTGATATGAAATTGATGTAATCGTTATATATTAAGCAACCATTAATAATACTGGAAACAATTTGGTAAATTGAGATAATTGTGACCGTTGTCAAAAGTAGTTTTTTAATTTTCAACGATATTGAAGAAAAAGAAATGACGATGAGTACACTTATTATGCGTTCTGCAATGATATAAAGGGTTGAGACTAGGTTTGTGTCTATTCCAGAATTGGCTAACCAAAGTCCTATTAAGTCAGCTAGAAACGAGGAAAAAATAAGTCCAACAATGAGAAAATTGTTTTTATCAAATTTTAGGATGTTTTTATAATAAAAAAAAACAAACAAAGGGAAAACATGAAAAATAATTTCAAAGTAGAATAATCCGGACATTAAAAATCAGAATTCAAAGAATTTGTCTTACCGCAAATTGGGGGACAATTAGGAACTTTATCAACGATAACTCCCTGTGACAAATCATCACCATTAGCATCTATACCAACCAATACGAGTTGTTTCTCCCCTTTGTTGTTCATTGCATAGTACAATCGAATTCCCATGCACCCTGTTTGATTCAAAATGGCATTAACTAGATTTTTTCCAACTGCATGCCCAATGGTTTCACCAACGTTAATTGTTGCGCGGTAGTTTGCGGTCATTTCAGCACCTTCTGCAAGTGTAATTACAGCTCCTTCGTTTCCTGTGAATGTCATGGTAGTTTTGTTTTAAAGGTTTCTTCAAAAATAGGGGAGGAGTTCAACAAAAAAAGTTCTCTTGTGATTATTTCACTCTAACATGCAAACTACAATTTCCATTAGCATACTGAAAAACAGTGATTTGTTTTACGAACAGGTTTTCTAACACTTCCAAAAAATACGTATAAATACGTATGTGAAAAATTCAAAACCACCTGATTTTTTCGGGAAATACTGATTTCGATTCGTGAATTTCGGCTGAGAAAAAGTACGTGGTATTGCGTATTGCTAGCTTTTATCTAAAGGTTTTGTTTAGCTGAAAATTATTCTCCAATTATTTCTAATCAAATTAACTTTCTGATGAAACTTTTTTTATCCAGTCTAATTACCATTTTATTTGTTGCCACAACGAACGGACAACAGTTGGATTTTACCAATTATTATTTGAACTACGGCAAACACATTCACGATTTTTCTTCTTCCGAGCAAGAAGGCGAGACCGGAGAAAGTGAAAGCGGGCAAGCAGGAAAATCATACGAATACATATTCGACCGCATGCACACCAATCACGGTTTAGATCCTTTGCAATATTTCAAGGTCTTGAAAGAAGAAAGTGAAAGCGCACACCCCTACCGCTCGCTAAATACCAATTTTGATTGGGAATTTATAGGACCAACAAATTTAACAAGCATATATACGCACCATCAAGGTCGAATCGATTGTTTTGCAACCACGTCCACAAACCCTGGTGTTGTTTGCTACGCGGGATCGCCAACATCTGGCATCTGGAAAACAACCGATTCTGGTGCCAACTGGCACAATGTTACAGATGGTAGCATACCAATGGCTGTCGGATGTCAGGAGATAGTTATTGACCCAACTAACAATAATATTCTCTATGCATCCATTGGTTTGAATTCAGGTATGGAAAACATCCATGACATTGCCTATTATGGTCTTGGTATTTATAAAAGTACAGATGCGGGTAATACTTGGCAACCGACAGGACTGAGTTTCACAAATGAGATTTGGAACGACAATATTTGGAAAATTAAAATAAACCCCATTAATCCCTCTCAGCAATACGCCATTTCAAACTTTCAGGTCTTTCGCACGAAGGACGCATGGAGTACGTATGAAATAATATTCGGAGTAAATGCCTTTACAACTGTCGATGCATTAGATCAGTCCGTAATCACCTCAACACAAACAGCGCTCACTTCTCATTTAACCCAATCATGCGCATATAAGAAAAAGATTTTAGTAGATTTAGATGTTAATCGCTACAATTGGAACGAGGTGATTGTTTGCTCAGCGGGTCAGGAATCATATTCGATTGGCACTGATGGTCTAAATCTTTACAAATATCATCCCGCCGAAGTGTGGCATAGTATAAATGCAGAAACAGCCATTTCTAATTCTGTTAACTGGGTCTTTGTCTCTCAATTAGCAGATTCCAGTCCATCGAACAATTCAGTGAGCGAAATATTAAACGTTAGTTTTTCGAATTTCAATGGAGGTCTATTCTATTCCCTAGAAAAGAAATTTGGGAATGCTCAATCCCGAATCTTTAAAAAATCAGGTTCTACCTGGAATTTACTTCCTAATACAAATCTTGGAGTATCAATAAGTCAATGGAAATTAGAATTTGAATGTTCCCCTATTGAAGCTAATATCATTTATGTGGGCGGTCTTAATTTCAAAAAATACAATCTTAACACGAATATGCCCTCAGATGTCTCGAACACTTCAGGCTATTCAATTCACGCCGACATCAGAAATCTGGCGGTTTTCACAAATGAGGCTTCACAAGGTGATTTAATTTTTGTTTGTGAAGACGGTGGTATTTCGAAAGTTGTCAACTCAAGTGCGGCCTTTCTAGCAACAAACTTTAACGGAACTGGACTTGGGGTAACTCAAATTTATGGTTTCGATGTTTACCAGCCAAATCAACCTTTTTTTACTGGAGGAACTCAAGATAATTCCGAAATTTACTTTAAGAACAATTCATTCTATCTTGCGTTAGGTGGCGACAGGTATGACGGTATTTTGCATTACGAAACCAATCCTGATTATTTATTTACGAAATATCAAGGAGGTGGGTTTCTTAATAGTTTAGATTTAAGTGAGTTGGATTTAAATAATTCGAATATGTTTACTTCCACCTATACCCTTCCAACAATGAGTGCCTTTAAAGCTCGTTGGAATGCGCCTTTCGACCGCAATTGGCAAGATCCCAATTTCGCTTTTGTAGGAGGTGAGAAAAAAGTAGGTAAGCTCCAATTTACACCTACCCCAATATTTACCGAGCTGGTAGTCGATCCGTTAGCCTCTTCACCTATTCGGGCATTAAAAGTTTCAAAATCGAATCCGAATATCATGGTCGTTGCCAACGAAGGTGCGTATTGGAATAGTCCCGCAGAGAAAAAATTATATCTCACGCGCAATGGAGGGTTAACGTGGCTAGATATAACAACGGCATTTAACACTGCTCCTGAAGTTAACGAATTTTTACAATATTATGGAATTAATGCGCTTGAAATTGACCCCAAAAATCCTGGTGTAATTTACATTGGACTAAACGGTTCTGAGCTATCCACTTCAAATCCAATAAAACGTTTTTTTGAATTGAATATAGACCTGACTCTGAACGATCAAGACCTAATTGATAAT
This sequence comes from Flavobacteriales bacterium, assembly GCA_947466425.1. GTDB lineage: Bacteria > Bacteroidota > Bacteroidia > Flavobacteriales_D > Sanyastnellaceae > CAIZGX01. The sequence goes on along the minus strand of CANIBZ010000012.1, from coordinate 43,489 downwards.
GCAACTGTCACTAACCTATCTTCAGGCTTACCAAGATTACCCATTAACGATTTGCAATTTGCACCTACCTTGGGCAAAGACTTACTGGCTGCCACAGATATAGGTTTATTCTATTGTGACCTTACTCAGTCTCAGCCGCATTGGATTAATGTGAATCAAGATTTACCGAATTGTGTGATCACGGATATTGAATTCGATGTTTTTCACAATGAAATTTATATTTCTACTTTCGGAAGAGGCTATTGGAAATCTGCCATGTCTTGCGAGCCAATGGCCGATCTGCACATTACAGCAAATTCTCAAATAACCATACCCACGTTAGCAAACCACTCCATTGTTGTTGAACCAGGGGCTGTATTAACCGTAACCTCTACGCTTTCCTTTGTTGAGAATGCGGGGTTAATCGTGGAGCCGGGAGGAAAATTGGTAGTGAACGGCGGCACTTTAACCAACGGTTGTTCCAACGCTTTTTGGGAAGGGGTAGAAGTGCGTGGACACTCCAGTTTAAGCCAAGCACCAGCGAACCAAGGAGTAGTAGAACTGAAGAACAATGCACGAATCAATCACGCGAAATGTGGCATTCGAACCGCTGAAGTACTAATTGGTGAAGATTCTTGGGAATACAATTGGAATTCAACTGGAGGCATAATAAAATGCGACAATTCCATGTTTCTCAACAACATTAAGGATGTCGAGTTTCTATCCTACAACAATATTCACAACAACAGTCAGCCGATTGAATATAACAACCTCTCAAGATTTAACAATTGTAGATTTTTAGTAGATGAGCAACTTCCCGGAATTTCAAGTTTGAACTGTCGTGTTTCTCTATTTGAAATTGATGGCGTGCATTTCACGAACAGTGAATTTGAAATTGCACAAACCTCACCCTATTCACAGAATAATGCAGGAAGTGGAATTTATTCGTTGGCATCAAGTCCTATAGTAAGCAGTACATGCAACTGTCCTATTAATGCATTTAATGAAGGAGACCCTTCTGACATTACGGCCCAAACTTTATTTACAACAAGCAGCGATTACTCGCACCCTTCGCTGTTTCGTAATTTTAAATACGGTATTCGTCTCTCTGGTGATGGGGGCATTCAAAATCCTGTTATTCGAAACTCGGTATTTCAAGACAATCAATATGGCATTTGGGTGGGTTCACAAAATGCGACTACCATTTACAGAAACAAATTTATTATTCCTGAAATCCAAAATCACGATCATTGCGCAGGTATATTTCTGGGGAAATGCAACCATTACAATGTGTCTCGAAATGCTTTTGCGGGTGAAGCAAATTTGCAATACAATTCAGTGGGTGTTTACGTGAAAGACAGTCCAGAAAATGCCAACGAAATTTATTTGAACGACTTCGACCATCTTAAGTACGGCATTATTGCTGAAGGAGACCAAGCAGAAAACTCTCCCGTCCTTGGTGGCTTGCAGCTTTTGTGCGGAAAATATAGCTATGTAACATGGAGCAATTCTGTTGTGCCTCATTCTGGTGAATCATTTGCTGAAATTGCGGTAGAACAAGGTCATCAGACCTATCCTCAAGTTACCTCAAGTTCCGATTTAGCTGGAAACTTGTTTGCGAATGCTTCAACTACAGCAAGCCCTTTTTCAGATTACTTCAATTGCATGGGATGCACAATTATAAATTATCACGCACACGATTCTAATTCCAATAGTGCTGTGGTACCCGATAACATCACAAGCAATGTACTGGTAGATGAAAACAATATTCCCTTTACTTCCAGATGGAATGCTTGTCCGGTTGAACACGCTTTGTTACCTGAGAAATCGCTTTTGGTAGAGTTGGTAGAATTGAATGATTCAATAATTAATGTAGAGAAAGCGCAATACTACCAATTGATAGACGGTGGTCAAACTGGAGCTGTTGTTTCGTTTATTTCGAATCTCGCTAATTCAAGTGCACTAATTCGGGAGAACTTGCTTCCGTTGTGTCCTTATTTAAGTGTAACTGCATTGGATACATTATTGGATCGATCTGCTTCAATGAATCCATGGCATTTATCGGAATTGCTCATTGCATGTTCTCCTTTAGATCCAGTTTTATTGAAGCGAATTAACAACGAGATTGCTTTACCAAGTTATTTTCTTGGTTTAATTAACGAGTATCAAGATGGAGGTAATGAACGATTGCAGAAAGAAACTGCAATTAAGGCCGCGAACATTAACAAAAACAGAGCATTTGGGAAGTTATTGGAGTTAGAACTTTCGAGTGACACCTTGGTTAGAAACTATTCTGAAATGGAGGCACTTTTTGAGACGAACAATGATTTGTCTGAATCTGCCATGCTCTACGAAATATACCGCGCACAAGGCAAATTTGAAGAAGCGTCTACGGTATATGAAGCTTATTTGCGAGACACCCTTTCTGCCGAAGAAAATGCATTGAATGACATTATTTTTGAGATCGCGAATAACGGTGGTTATGCCTATGCCGATTCAAGTCAACAACAAGCGCTTCAATCTTTATTGAATTCGGAGGAATCAATTCGAATGCAAGTAAAATCGGCGTTAGAATTAATTACCAAGGAACCGTTTGAATGTGAATTTGTTTACCCAGAAATTCCGAAATCGAAAGTGAATCGAATGGAAGAAAAGCCCGTCAGTATTTCACTGTTGGAAGTATACCCGAATCCAGTAAGTGAAGACTTCACGGTGGGTTTTGTCCTTCCAGCCGATCAACGAAATTCAGCCTTGAACATTTACAACAATCTCGGTCAGTTAATAGATCAAATAGACTTATCGAAAGACAATGGCATTCATTACTTAAACGCTCGAAATTGGCAATCGGGTTTGTATATCATAGATTTGATTGTGAATGGCAAAGTGGTTGAATCAAAATCAATCGTGGTTAAACATTAATAATCGAGCAATATGAGAGTTCAAATTATAATATTTTTTCTTTGTTTTTTAGCTAAAATTAATGCTCAAACTACGGAAGTGCTTGCTTTGCCAACTGACGGAAGTGCATGGGTAACTTTAAATATGATTAATGATTTCTATAGCCAAACTAATGGGGCATATAAACTAAACGAATACATTGAATTTGACGGAAGTTTGGCATATCAAAATATCGCCGTTCAAGTTCCGAATTGTAACGTTTTCATTGATCAGTCTTCTTTCTCAACATTCAAGCAAGTTGGAAATAAATGGTATAGAGATGGAATATTGTATTTCGATTGGGATTTGACAGTTGGAGATTCAATTCTATTAGCAGATCGGCCGACTTATAGTATGGTTGTTTCAGCCATTGACACTGTTGAGTATGCGGATTTTGTGCCACGTAGGGTTTTTCACATGTCATACAATGGGAGTCCTTACCTCTATTATAGCATGGAGTTGACTTACATCGAGGGAATCGGTTCGAACCTCTGGGGTATTGAGGAACCAGATGGGCCAGAGAATATGCCTTTTTTTCAATGTTTCTATGATAAAAATGGCCTTTTACTGTTTCATAACGATTGGACTCCATCTAATTTAATAATACCTTATACTTGCTGCACTCCAATTGCAGTTGAAGAAATGTCGACTTCTTCTTTCTCCATCTTCCCAAGCCCCGCCGCCAATCAAAGCTCCCTTCAATTCGAATCCGCTCACATTCCACAAACCATTCAAATCTTCAAGGCAACCGGACAGCTTATGCATACCGAAAAAGTTTTAGGTAGAATACAAATGCAAGTGAATGTCTCCGAATACGCGAAAGGCATTTATACTGTCAGAGCAAGATTTGAGAATGGGGAAGAGGTGAGTGAGAGGTTGGTTGTTGAAGAGTGAACAAGGAACTACGTTATTGGAAAACCGAAGGTTTTATTCCTATTGCATAATTCCTCCCGATAGCTATCGGGATTCATAATTCTTACTGCGTAATTGGTCTTTAAGCCCCATTCAATGAAACAATCACAAAAAAATGTACGCTACAATGCGTATTGTCATTCTCTTGAGGTCACATTTATTTTGAACTGATGAATGAAACTATTTCTGTATTGATAAATAAAGTGCTATGAATGAACTCATTACCAAGCAATCGAGTCGCTTACTTTTCTCAATTTTAACCCCAGGGTTTTTCGGTGTTTTTCCTTACAGTCTCATTTTGCACTTCAACTTTAAAGAAGATTTGTGTCATTTAGATTCTTCGCTTGTTTTATTCGTTCTATTCTTTTTTAGTTTAGCCTTTGGCTTAATATTTCATCTATTCGGCGTGAAACTAGAACTTCAAATAGATCACATTCTTGAAGCATGTCACTGTAAAAAGTTTGCTCAAGTATGGGAAGATTATTTATCGTTGGAACTTGAAAGAACAGAAAGTCTAAGAAGGAAATACATGAGTTTTTTAATAGATCGTTATCAGTTTCAGTTGAACATGTGTCCCGCATCCATAGTCGCAATTGTTGGCTTTTCCTTTTTCTTACACCAATGGAATTGGACGCCTTGGCATATTATCTTTTTTGCCCTGCTTGGTTTTGCCTTGGTTGTTTTACTCTTATTTCATACTTACCAAGTGGGTAAATTATTGCACGACAATCGAAAGAGTCTTTTAGCAGATGCCAGAAGAAATAGAAATAAACTCTCGAGATACCGAGGGAACTACGTTGTTTGAACTACGTTATTGGAAAACCGAAGGTTTTATTCCTATTGCATAATTCCTATTTCATAATTGGAACTTCGTTGCAAAATCGTCGAAGACCCTCGTTCGCAGAACCCTCGTCAAAGACCCTAGCAACAAAGTTGCCCTCGTCCTTCGGACACTCGTTACTTCGTAACATTAGTTGCTCCGCAACATTCGCGCTTCGCGCATTCTTACCTTATTTACAATTACAACGGGCATAGAACTAAATTTCAAAAAGGATATTCTTACAATTAATACCTTCAGGTCATGAGTGAAACCGGAGGTATCTGAAAAACATAAAGTGGGAGCTTTGAGAAATTCAACTAAAAATTCAAAAAACCATTACAATTGGAATAATCTAAATGTTTAATCATAAACAACATAGACCAAAATACACGAAATTTACAAAATGAATCAATGGGAAGAAACTGCTATACAATTACTAACCAAAAGTCTGCATCCAGTTCCTCTAGAACTAAATGAATTAGATTGGAAAAGCGATTTGTCACCGAAAAAAGAACGTTTGGCGCAACATCTTTCTGCGTTTGCTAATCAAGCCAATGGCGGGTATTTAGCTTTTGGATTTGATAATAATGGCAAATCAAAACCAATAGAAAAAACTGAAATGGATGCAATCGTTCAAAAATTGGGAAGCATTGCAAGAAATAATCTATCTCATCCAATTGGAATTAGTCATGCCGTGGTCAATTACAACGGGAATCCTGTTTTGTTGGTGCATATTCCTGAACATTCCGATAAGCCTATTCACATGAGGGGAAGCGAGGTTTTTGAAAGTTACACCCGCAGTGCGGGACAGACTGTAAAATTATCACGACACGAAGTAAAACAGCTAATTGCTATTTCATCTGGATTCGATTTTGAAGCTCAAACAGCGATGCATGAAGTTAGTGATGATGATGTAATGAAATTCCTAGATTTCGACAGTTACTTCACCTTACAAGAAAAGCGCCTGCCAGATACCAAACAGAGTATTTTGCAGACCTTGGCAATCGATGATTTAATAAGACAAACTCAGAATGGCTGGGACATTTTGAATCTTGGTGCAATACTTTTTTCAAAAAACATCAAAGATTTCAAAAATCTCAAACGCAAGGCAATTCGCGTGATTGTGTATAAAGAAACGAGCCGCATCAATGCCTTGAAGGAACAAGAAGGCGGCAGAGGTTATGCCTCCGGCTTTGAAGGATTGGTTAATTACATAATGGACCAATTAACATCAAACGAAATAATTGATAGTGCTTTACGTAAAAAAGTAAAAGTATACCCCGAAATAGCTATTCGCGAGTTTGTTGCAAATGCACTAATCCATCAAGACTTGTCTGTTTCTGGGGCTGGCGTAATGATTGAAATCTTTACAGATCGAATCGAAATAACAAATCCTGGTGTTCCTCTAGTTGATACGAACCGTTTCATAGATACTGCTCCAAAATCAAGAAACGAAAATTTAGCTTCGCTAATGAGAAGATTGAATATTTGTGAAGAACGAGGTAGCGGAATAGACAGGGCTATTGAATCGATTGAAGTACATCAATTACCTGCACCTAAATTCATCAGAGGTGATGATTATACAAGAGTAATTATGTTCGCTCCTGCACCATTGACCCGAATGAACATTGACGATAGAATTCGAGCATGCTATCAACACACTTGTTTGCAATATGTAAACAATCAGCCCGTAAATAATCAATCGGTTCGAAAGCGTTTTAACATTGCCAAAAACAACGTGTCATTTGCTTCAAAAATAATTTCCGACACGCTTGAGGCTGGTTTAATAAAAGCATCAGACCCTGAAAGCTCATCAAAAAAGTTTGCTTCATACGTGCCATTTTGGACCTGATACTTATTTGTTTGCAAAATCCAACTTCCGCCTAAGGCAAACGTAACCAACTCTATTGCAACACTTTGTTTATTTCATTGGAAAATCCCTGTGAGACAAATGAGCCTATTAGATTCGATGATAAACTTCGTTGTTTGAACTACGTTGTTCCTACTGCGTAATTGGAACTGCGTGATAATCCCTCACCCCAAAACCAACGAAGGTCCAAACAAAATCAATCCGGAAAGAAGCGATAAACCAATAAATAAAAGCCAGTTTTTTCCACTTTTAAATTCATTCAAGATACCCACTTCTTGAATCCAATTTTTCGCGTAGACTTCTTCTTCTTTGTTGTTCGTAAGCACCAACGTGATTAACCAAACCATCGTGTTTAGTAGTCCTGGAATTAAAATGTCAATGAAGGCTTCTGAAATTCCAAGTTGTTGCATGAGGAACGGATACATTCCCGTTTGCTTAACGAGTAGCCAAAGAATCCAAATGAGTGGCGCCCCAATCATTGCAGAGAGAACAGTTTTCGCATTTACTTTCGACCAAAACCAACGAGCGATAAAGACAGGCCCGACACCGGCAGTGAAAAGGAAAATAGTTCCAAACAGTTCTGCCGTTGATTTACCCATGACCAACCACAAGGCAGAAATTCCTATTCCAATGAACATCGTTATCATGCCGAAGGTTCTTTCGTTATTGTCGTTCGAAATCATAGGTCTAATAACACCAGCATAGATTAAACTCGCTGTCCAGTGATTCGTGGTGAACATGGCTTGAAACGCATTAATCACAATAAACACAATGAACAAATTGCTTATCCAACTCCAATGGTTTTCGGTCGGATACAACAACGGAAAAGAGAGAAGTACGCTTTGAATAAAGTAGGCGATGAGTATTGAGGCGATAATGATTCTTCTTGACTTTGTCCCATCTTTTAAGGTGAGCAATAATTGTCCGCGCATATCCGGTAAATCTACAATTGATGCAAACCACCAGAGTAAAACAATAGACAAGACTATAGGTTTGAAATGAATGTTATTGACCCAAGCGGAAATGTGATTTGGAGGTTGAATGTTATGATGTTCACCAATGAAAATTTGAAAGATTAAATAACACATCGCGACAAGAACGGTGGCGTAACCAATAACCGAATCAATGCGAATGCGATTTTTTAAGGAATTGAAAAAGATGTTCAACGTTAGAACAACAAATGTGAAAAGGATAAATTTCTTCTGACTTTCAAGATCGGTAAACAAACATTCCGACAACGGTGGAATGCTAACAGCCATGGCCAGCGGTAAGATCAACAATCCTAAATAAAGTCCTCGAAAGCGAGCCAACGAAACAACACCTCTTCCAATAAATCGATAAGGAATAAATTCACCTTCCGTTTTTAATGGCAAGCGACCCCAAGCTGGAGCGAAAAACACGGCGCCGAAAATAACAGCAAGCACCGATTGAAAATAGAGCAGAAGAATTTCGCTGTTGTCGCTAGAATATAAAAAAAGACTATTCACCACAAACAACCCCGAACTCGGGATAAGTGCACCAATAATTAAAATTGAACTGCTCTTTTTATCCGTAGAAAATATCCTCCGCCTCATATAGCAAACTTACAAAAGTTTCAAATAGACAAAAAACTATTTAGTTTTGTAAATAATTTCTTGAACAACGCTCGGGTCAAGTAAGGTGGTTGTATCTCCAATCGCATCGAACTCTCCCTCCGCAATTTTCCTCAATATACGTCTCATTATCTTTCCACTTCTCGTTTTCGGCAAACCATTTACAATAACAATTTTATCCGGCTTCGCTATCGCTCCAATCTGCTCACTCACTGTCTTCGTTATCGAATAAACCATCTCCTGCTCAAACCCTTGCGAAGCATCTCGCGAAGCGTCTTGTGCAACATCTTTCGAAGAATCTTGCAAAGCATTTGCATCTTTCGAAGAATCTTGCGTTGCATTTAGACTCTTCGCATGAGCATCACAAATAACAAACGCATAGATCCCTTGCCCCTTGATGTCATGCGGATAACCCACCACCGCGCTTTCAATAACTCCGTGCGTATGATTAATGGCATTCTCTACTTCCGCGGTGCCAATGCGGTGTCCGCTGACATTCAATACATCGTCGACCCTTCCTGCTAAACGATACATTCCGTTCTCGTCGCGATAAGCACCGTCACCTGTGAAGTAATAGTTTTTATATGTACTGAAGTAATTCAAAATGCAACGCTCGTGATCGCCATACGTGGTGCGAATCATAGATGGCCACGACTGTTTGAAACACAGGTTTCCGGTTAAATCGTTTTCAAGAATTTCTTTGCCTTTATCGTCTAACAAAACGGGAAGAACTCCTGGCATAGGCAACGTAGCAAACACCGGTTTCGATGGTGTTACTCCGGCTAAACTTGAGATCATAACACCGCCTGTTTCCGTTTGCCAGAACGTATCGACTACCGGACAATTTCCTTTTCCAATTTTATCGTGATACCAATTCCAAGCTTCTTCGTTAATGGGTTCACCAACGCTTCCGAGTATGCGCAACGAAGACAAATCTTTTCTTTCTAAAAATTCATCACCGGCCGACATTAAACTGCGAATGGCTGTAGGTGCGGTGTAGAAAATACTCACCTTGTGTTTCGCTACAATGTCCCAAAATCTTCCGGCATCCGGATAAGTAGGTATGCCTTCAAACATCAATGAAGTTGAACCGTTCAGCAAGGGTCCGTAGATTAAATAGCTGTGTCCGGTTACCCATCCAATATCGGCTGTGCAGAAATGAATATCGCCTTTTTCGTACTGAAACACATTCAAAAAAGTGTAGGCCGTCCACACCATGTATCCTGCGGTGCTGTGCACAACGCCTTTCGGTTTACCTGTGGAACCGCTCGTGTACAAGATGAACAACGGATCTTCAGACTGAAGCGTCTCTCCGGCTTTGATATAATTATTGGCTGAAACAACTTCCGCTTTCAATTCATTCCAATCGATATCTACTTCTTTTTTTTCGGTTGGAAGGTTGAGGTAGTTGAAGACCAACACAATTTTTATTTTTCTTGTTGAAGTCAATGCGTCATCAACAACCGATTTCAATGGAATAGTCTTGTTACCTCGAAGTCCTCCGTCCATGGTTATCACGAAGTCTGCTTCGGCATCGTCTACGCGATCTGCAATGCTCTTCGCACTGAAGCCTCCGAATATCACTGAATGCACCGCACCAATCCGCGCGCAGGCCAAGACACTGAACACCAATTCAGGCACCATGCTCATATAAATACAAACACGGTCGCCTTTCTTTACACCCAACGAGCGAAGCATTTCAGCAGCAATGCAGACTTCCTTATGAAGTTCGGTGTAGGTGAATTTTCTGTACTCAACCGAATGATCATTCGGTTCCCAAATGAGTGCAACATCATTTCCTTTTTCAGCAAGATGTCTGTCCAATAAATTCTCGGTAATGTTCAATTCACCTCCGTCGAACCATCGGTTTTTGGCATCGGCAAAAGTTCCCGAAAGCACCGTGTCCCATTTCTTTTTCCAAGAAAAAGATTCAGCTATTTCACCCCAGAATTTATCGGGATTAGCAATGCTTTCGGCGTATGCCGATTTATATTCTTCAAACGATTCAATTCGTTTCATAGTCGTCTATTTTGAAGTTCCAAGTTACATCATTGCTTTTAACTTAACTTTGATAAATGAAGTCTCTTGCAAGAATTTTTCTCATCTTTTTATTGCAAAGCATTTGTGAAGCCACTGTCGCCCAACCCAATCTTCCAAACGTAACATTGGCGCCGGTGTATTCTTTGCAGTTGCCAGCCGAACTGCTTGAAACCTCCGGTATCACTCGTTTTCAGCAAGGACTTGTTACACATAACGACAATTCAGATGAGCAGCTCTATGTGATAGATACGTTGAATGGAACCATTCTTCAGACTTTTTCTTTGAACGGAACTACCAATTTCGATTGGGAAGAAATCACCCAAGACAGCTTGTATTTGTATGTCGGAGATTTTGGAAACAATGCCGGAAACCGAACAGACCTGCATATTCTTCGAATTGAAAAATCATCTCTTCTTGAAGGCACCCCTGCAATAGATACCATTGCTTTTGCTTACGAAGATCAAACAGACTTCACTCCTTCCAACCAAAGCACAGCTTTCGATTGCGAGGCGTTTATTGCGGGAACAGACAGCTTGTTTCTCTTCACGAAGAATTGGAACGACCTATCAACCGTGTGTTACAGCGTGCCGAAAGTTCCAGGAAATTACTTCGCGCTGCGAAAGGATTCTTCTGCGGTAAACGGACTCATTACAGGAGCAACATATCTTCCAAACAAGAGACTCATTATCCTTTCCGGATATTCTTCGTTGCTGCAGCCGTTTATGTATCTCTTATTTGATTTTCAAGGAACTGATTTCTTCTCTTCCTTCCAACAAAAAATAAATCCGTCTCTGAATTTTCATCAGGTGGAAGGAGTATCAACTATCAACGGAATAGACGTGTACCTCACCAATGAATACTTCAGTCAAAGCTTTATTACCAATCAACAGAAGTTGCACAAATTCGATTTGACGCCTGTTCTCGGAGAATACCTTTCGGTAAACAACATTGATTCCGAGTCTTCGGAAATTCGCATCTATCCCAATCCGGCTAAAGACACCGTTCACATTCAATCTCCGAACAAGTCCTTGTGTCTGGAATTGAGGAATAGCGAGGGAAAGATGGTTTTGAAGACTCGGATACGAAGCCATTCAGACCTCGATGTTTCCGACTTGCCGAATGGCAGGTATTTCATTTCAATAAAGGATTATCCACGGGTTTTTTCGCTGATAATCAGCAGATAGGTGTCCGTGAACCGGTGTGTGTTAGTAAGTCAATTCGACTTAATGTGGGCTTCATATTCACCTTTGTAACTTCCTTTTACCAAAACAACACTCTTATGGAATCGAACGAATACCTATTTTTAAAAGCACGCATTAAGGCGGTAAACCCTACCTGGTCTGAAGCAGATGTAGAAAACGAAGTGAATCGCCAAGTAAGCGGCGCGGGCCAACTGGAAGACGCTGACGATGGCTGTCTTTACTGCGGATCTTAAGCTTCTTTATTCAAAAAAGATTGAGCAAGGGCCATGTGCCCTTGTTTTTTTTGCCCGTCCATTTTGTTCAGCAAAGCCACCATCATACTCAAGCGATAATTACGCGAGAGAAAGGGCGTATTCCGCTCAATGAAATTCCAAAAAAGAGCGTCCCAAATCTTCTCCCACGGCTCGCCTTTTTTGTAGTTGCTCATTTTATAAATGTAATTCGAACCACTCATATACGGCTTCGTGCTCATGAGTCCGCCATCTGCAAACTGCGACATTCCATATACATTTGGAACCATAACCCAATCGTAAGCATCTATGTAGAATGTCATGAACCACTCGTACACTTCATGCGGATGAACTTCGCTCAACAGCATGAAATTCCCCAACAACATCAACCTTTCTATGTGATGCGAATACGCGTTTTCGCGAAGGCCTTTCAAACAGTCGTCAATGGGACGAATACCGGTTTCTCCTTCCCGAAATCCATTCGGTAATTTTCGATCGTGCTGAAAGAAATTCGAGTTGCGTTCTTCTACGCCTTTCAACACATAAACCGCACGAATGAACTCGCGCCATCCCAAGATCTGACGTACGAATCCTTCCACATTATTCATTTCAGCATGCGAGTCCAATGCCGCTTGAACACACTCTTGCGGAGTAAGTAGTCCTATGTTTAAATAGGGAGAAATCACAGAGTGAAACAGCCACGATTCTTGCGGCACAATCGCATCTTGGTAGGTGCCGTATTCATTTATTTTATGTTGAATGAAATACTGCAAAGCGGCTTTTGCTTCGTCTCTTGTAACGGCGTAAATGAAGTTCTCGGAAGTGCCCACATGCTTCGCGAAATGCGCTTCTACGTAGGTTGTTGCTTCAACCACAAATTCATTTTGTGTTGAAGAAAACGGTTCAGGGAACTGCATTCCCTTCGGGGCTTTCGCGCGGTTCTCGGTATCGAAGGTCCACTTTCCGCCAACAGGCTCTCCAGAAGGCTCTAACAGCACCTGACGCTTCTTTCTTTCGTGAATGTAGAAATCATTCAAGAAGAATTTTTTCTTGCTGAAATAATCGCGAAGCTCTTCTTCCGAATTATAAAAATTCGGCGAATCGAAACGCTTCGTCGCAAGACTTAATCGTTGCGCCCACTTGTTTATTTTTTTTTCTAGGTTGAAATCAATCGTGTCGATCCACAACAATTCCTTCGCTCCCAAAGACTTCAATTCATTTTCAATTTGAATGGAAGAGGCTTCGTTGTGTGAAAGATATTTCCAGTTGGAAGAAGTTCTAGACTGCTCTTCCAGAAAGGCTTTCATGCTTGCGCGATGCAAGATTATTTTTTTCTTGTGGAAGGGGTATTGGGAAAAGAAGAGGGGTTCTTCAATAAGCAAAAGACAATCGCACGAACGGAAGAGTTCGTGGTCTTCGAACAGCTGGTGCGGAAAGACCAAACCGATCTTCATTTCCTTTTGGAAATTTTATTGTTGGAAACGCTTCGCTGACGGGTGCATTTAAAGCGACTGTCGTCGTTCAGCGATTCTGTGCGAAGCATCACATGTTTCGTGGCTCTTCCTTGCACACGGGCGCGCCACATGCGAAAGGAAGTTGCTTTCATTTCTTTGCGCATAAGCGCAATAACTTCTGCTTCGCTAACGCCGAACTGCGCGGTAATAGCGTCGAATGGCGTGCGGTCTTCCCACGCCATTTCAATGATTCGATCAATGTCTGTTTCAGATAACATGACTTAGAAACAAGCCACGCGTTCGTTTGTTTTTACAAACTGCTTAAAATGCTAACTAACTCGGAACGAACGCGAATTAAACGCGCTTGAATAGCTGCGCCATCGGTCTCGTTTACTTTCTGACGAAGCGCGTTCTTCGCGCCTTCCAGCGTGAATCCTTGAACACGCACCAACTCGTGAATCTTCTTGAACAACTCAATGTCTTTCTTTGAATACATGCGATTCCCCTTGCTGTTCTTGCGCGGTTGCAATTGTGGAAATTCCTTTTCCCAAAAACGTAAAAGAGAAGCGTTCACATCAAACATCTCAGCAACTTCAGAGATGCTGTAATATATTTTTTCTATTTCGAAGGTCTTAGACATAATTAGTCGAAACTTTGGTTGGCGTTGGCAGCACGCTGCAATACCTCTTCGTATTGCTCCGGCGTAATATCGTTGTAAAAATAAAACGCAGGATCTACCTTTTCACCGTTTCTAATAACTTCATAATGGAGGTGAGGACCAGTAGAAGACCCCGTATTCCCTACAAGCCCTATCAATTGGCCTCTTCGGACCTTTTGCCCTTGAGCGATGATAATTTTGCTCATGTGTCCATATCGAGTCTGAAACCCGTATCCATGCTCAATTACAACGCTATTTCCATAACCCGTTAATGCACTTTCTGTTTTTTCAACAATTCCGTCTCCGGTGGCATAAATTTCGGTTCCAATATCCGCTGCGAAATCTAAACCAGCATGAAGCTTTGCCACTTTGTAAATAGGGTGAATACGATATCCAAATCCAGATGAAATACGCTCTAAGTCTTTGTTCGAAACAGGCTGAATAGCGGGTATACTTTGAAGCATAGCGTCCTGTCCGCGAGCCAATGAATAAATCTCTTCGTAAGACTTGCTCTGACTCACAAACATTTCTTGCAATTTCCGAATACGGAACATCGTTTCTTGAACATCATTGTCCGATGCGAAATCGTTATTCGTTTTCGAAGATAATCCTGAGAATTTGCGCACATACGGCTCCGCGCCGAAGATGGATCGGTAAACCATTTCATCTCTACGCTCCAAGTCAGTTGCAAATAATTCAAGCGTATCTATTTTAGTATTGAATGTTTCAATTTGCGTTTCGAGGTATTTTATTTTTTTCTCGAGCTGATTGGTTTCTGGGTCTTTAAAGAACGATGCGTAAAGCACAATTCCTATTCCGCCTAAAACCACACCGGCTAAAACGTAACGTGTTACAATCCATGCGTAGTCGCGAATGGTATACGTTATTGCCTCGTAATTGAGGGTATTCGGATTGAAAAAGTATTTGTACTTGAATTTCTTCATGCTTTGCGAATTTACGTCACTTTTTTTAATCGCTTCTTCCCTTGTGAGATGTAAATTTGCGCGCATGATGACAGCTCAAGAGATTCGCCAAACTTTTTTAGACTTTTTCAAATCGAAAGGTCACCACATTGTTTCGTCGGCACCCATTGTGGTGAAGGGCGATCCTACGCTTATGTTCACCAACGCGGGAATGAATCAGTTCAAAGATTTATTTCTTGGCCACGGCACCATAGAGCACAAGCGAATTGCGAACTCTCAGAAGTGTCTTCGTGTTAGCGGAAAGCACAACGATTTGGAAGAAGTGGGTGTAGATACCTACCACCACACCATGTTCGAAATGTTGGGCAACTGGTCGTTCGGAGATTACTTCAAGGAAGAGGCCATCACTTGGGCGTGGGAATTATTAACTGAAGTATACAAACTTCCAAAAGACAGATTGTACGTAACAGTTTTCGAAGGCGATGAAAAAGAAGGATTGGAATTCGATCAAGAGGCTTTCGACATCTGGAAGCGTTGCATTGCAGAAGACAGAATTTTAAAAGGAAATAAAAAAGACAATTTTTGGGAAATGGGTGAAACGGGTCCATGCGGTCCGTGTAGCGAAATTCACATTGACATTCGCTCTGACGAAGATCGTGCGAAAGTCGATGGAAAAATATTGGTGAACGATAGCCATCCGCAAGTGATTGAAATTTGGAACAACGTGTTCATGCAATTCAATCGCAAATCGAGCGGAGAACTAGAACCCCTTCCAAACAAACACGTAGATACTGGAATGGGCTTCGAGCGTTTGTGCGTTGCCCTTCAAGGAAAACAATCGAACTACGACACCGATGTGTTTTCACCATTGATTGATCGCATTTCGAAAATATCCGGTGTTGCTTATACGCGCACCGATTCGAAACAAGACATTGCTATTCGTGTGATTGCAGACCACGTTCGCGCTGTCTCTTTCTCTATTGCAGACGGACAACTTCCTGCCAGCGGTGGAGCGGGTTATGTGATTCGAAGAATTTTGCGCAGAGCCATTCGTTACGGATACAGTTTCTTGAACAGAAAAGATCCTTTCATTTTTGAATTGGTAGATGTTCTTGCAGCAGAGATGGGCGGTTTCTTCCCTGAAATTATTTCAAACAAAGATTTAGTGAAGCGTGTGATTCGCGAGGAAGAAGAAAGCTTCTTGCGTACACTCGACAAAGGTATTCAGTTGTTAGAAGAGCACCTCAGTAAAGGAGCGGAAGTGTTAGATGGAAAAACAGTTTTTGAACTGTACGATACTTTCGGATTTCCTTTCGACTTAACGTCGTTAATTGCTTCTGAAAAAGGTGTGGGCGTAGATGCTGCAGGATTCGAAGAAGAGTTAGCCAAGCAAAAAGAACGCAGTCGCAGCGCTACGAAATTAGAGACCGATGACTGGGTTGAATTGCAAGCAGGAGATCCAACATTTGTTGGATACGATTCGTTGGAATGCGAAACGAAAATTCTGAAATACAGAAAGATTAAAGCGAAAGGAAAAGAGAGTTTTCAATTGGTGTTGAGCAACACGCCGTTCTACGCTGAAGGCGGTGGACAAGTAGGAGACACTGGCGTTTTGAAAACCATTAACGAGAGCATTGCTGTCATAGACACCAAGAAAGAAAACAACTTGAGTGTTCATTTTGTAGAGCAACTTCCAGAGAATGTGAACACAACTTTTACTGCGGTTGTAGATCGCACGAAGCGCGAAAGCTCACAACGCAATCACAGCGTAACGCACTTGCTACACGAGGCATTGCGTGAAGTGTTGGGAACGCACGTAGAGCAAAAAGGATCGTTGGTGAATGCAGATTATTTGCGTTTCGACTTTTCGCATTTCGCGAAAATGACCGACGAAGAATTGAAGCAAGTAGAGCAATTGGTGAACAGCCGCATTCGCGCAGCTTTCCCATTGAATGAAAACAGGAACGCAACCATGGACGAGGCGAAAGCACAAGGTGCCATGATGTTGTTTGGTGAAAAATATGGATCAACAGTTCGTGTGATTCAATTCGGAAAAAGTGTTGAATTGTGCGGAGGAACGCATGTTCAAAAGACCAGCGACATTCGTTCATTCCAGATAACATCGGAAGCTGCGGTTGCTGCGGGTATTCGAAGAATTGAAGCCATTACAGCCGATGCGGTAGATGCGTTGTTGGAAGAAGAACGCCACGAATTGGAAGCCGTTCGTTCCTTAGTGAAAAACAAAAACGCAAGCAAGGCAGTGGAAGATTTGTTAAGCAAATTTTCTTTGTTGGAAAAAGAACTGGACGCTTTGAAACACGAGAAAGCCATGCAAATGAAAGGCGTGTTGAAAGAGAAGTTCACAGAGAAAAATGGAATGAATGTGTTGATTGATCAAGTAGATCTAGACGCGAATGCGATCAAGGATATTTGTTTCCAATTGAAATCGGAAATTCCAAATGCGTTTATTTTATTGGCGAATGTGCAAGGCGGAAAGCCAACCATATCCTTGGCTTTAAGCGATTCGTTGGTGAACGATAAGAATTGGAATGCCGGTCAGCTTGTTCGCGAATGGGCGAAGGCCATTAAAGGCGGCGGCGGCGGACAGCCGTTCTTCGCAACGGCAGGAGGAAGTGATGTCAGTGGAATTCAAGAAGTATTAAACACCGCAAATAGTTTTATTAATGCATGAAACGAGTTCTGATTTTTTTTATTTTTGTTTTTAGCCTTTCGCAAACATTTGCGCAGCTATTCACACATTTCGGAGGAACAGTAGGATTTGGACAATCAAAAATTCTCGGAGAACGAGCAGAGTTTGAACGGGTGAAAGACATCCAAAATTTTTCTGTTGGTCTTGTCGGTGAACATCATTTCGATTCGCCGTTTTTAATAACAACAGGCGTGAATTTTTACGGCTCAGGTGACTCTACAATTTATACGCGAAGTGTTGTATCAAACAACACGACACTTACCTCAGTCAATCGCTACAAAAACATGCGCTATTATGTACAAGTGCCTTTGTGCGTTGGATTGAATATTCCCATGGGGGAAGACAATGCAGGAATAATAATCAAGGCTGGAGCTTATTACGGATCATTAATTGGTTCGAGAACGAGCGGAAAAGAAAGGCTTATTTCAGGAACCATGGTTACAGATAGTCTTATTGATGCGAAGGGTTTTTATCCCTATCCAAAAAGAGATTTTGGATTGGTTGCAGCTTTAGGGTATGGCACAGATGAATATTCTGTCGAGATTCGATTCAATAAAGGATTAACCTCGTTGTTCAATCAACCTGGTGATTTACCAAAATACAACTTCTCTTATATGGTTACTTTGACGGGTTATTTGCCAAATTAGCCCGAAGGAATTTTATTACATTTGAAGTATTAAATTAAATTCCATGAAAAAAACCTCTTTATTTTTTGCTGCATTCGCATTGCTTTTTTTAGCTTCTTGCGGAAAATATGAAGATGGTCCAGACTTTACTTTGCGTTCAAAGAAGGCTAGAATTGCTGGTTCTTGGACATTGGAAAAGTATACGGTGGATGGAGTTGATTTAACCTCGCAAGTCTCGGCAGCGGACTTATCCTTATCCTTTAAATACGAAAAGGACGGTTCTTATTCAGAAGTGACTTTTCTTTCTGGTCAAGTTGCGTCAACGAAGTCTGGTACTTGGAAGCTAAGTCTGAACAAAGAGAATCTTGTTGTAATCTATACCAGCGGTACGGTGGTCGCTTATAAAATACTTCGATTAACGAATTCGGAGCTTTGGCTTCAAGAGACTTACGGTGGAGATATTACTGAAACTCATTTCAAAGCTGAATAGTTTTTTTCACTTCTTTTTTACAAACGCTGCGCGTGAAAGCGGAACATACGACTCCTTTTCACCCAATTGAACTTGTTTATCGCCTTCAATTATTCTGTGCGAGTAATGCGCCAATTGACCTGTTTCAACACAGATGGCGTGAACCTTCGTCACATATTCGGCAATGGCTAACAAATGCGGCATAGGTCCAAAAGGTTTACCCGTATAATCCATGTCTAATCCAGCAACAATAACGCGAACACCCATATTCGCCAGTTGATTGCAAACTTCCGGAAGTCCATCGTCGAAGAATTGTGCTTCGTCAATTCCAATCACTTCTGCTGTCGAAGCAAGCAATAATATTTGAGAGGAATGTTCAACAGGAGTAGAGCGAATGCTCGTCCCCACATGACTCACCACTTCTTCTTCGCTGTAGCGAATATCTAATTTCGGTTTGAAAATTTCAACATTCATCTTCGCGAATTCCGCGCGTCTTAAACGACGAATCAACTCTTCTGTTTTACCAGAAAACATAGACCCGCACACGACTTCAATCCAGCCGGCGCTTCTTCCTCTATTTACGGTGTTTTCTAGGAACATGGAGTCCAAAGATAAGGATTCTTCGAAAGGTGTGTTACAAGGTTCTACGAAAGGTGTGTTACAAGTTTCTACGAAAGGTCCTGCGGAAGGTCGCTACGCGAAGCGTCCTTGCAAAGCACCTTCGTCAGACCTTGTAAAAACACCTTCATCAGGACCTTCTTAGACCTTCCTTCTGCCCTTCCTATTAAGCGTTAAGGCATATTGAAACATAAACCCTCTCGGCGCCTCTGGCTTCGCAGGACGAATGGTGACAAAGGCATTCGTAAGATTGGTAATTTGAAGGGTAAAGCGATGTCCGTTTTTCATGTATCCTCCACGGATATCTAGTATGGTTGAAGGTCCGCCATTTTCTTTTCTGAATTGGGCCAATCCCGGGACGAACACAACGAAAACAGAATCAACTTTTTCCATATAACTGTATGCTCTTATTCCTGCTCCAATGGTGAATCCTTCTGGCGATTGCGCATCTATGTTGAACTTGCCCATGTGGCGATAACGATATTTTAAAATTGGCGTATCCGGTCCACGTTCATCCGCTGCAAAAGATTGAATGGCGTATTTCGTATAGGGCAGGAGCGACTTTAATTCAGGTGCAATGTTCAAGTCAACCGGAGAGATATAGGTGTAACCTCCGCCGAGATTGACTTTCCAATCGCCAATGTAACTGTCGCCATTGAGTGAAAGTTCAATCCCACCAATTTGCGCCTCGGTAATGTTAATGCTCTTGAATCCAAATCCTAAAAGCGGGTCGTTCATGGTGCCCCATTGGTCGAAAGAAAACTCGAGTAAGTTTTTGTATCGTGTTAAGAAAAGCGCAACATCTGCAGACGCATTCCACTCACCGATTTTTATTTTTTGCTTCACGCCAATTTCCGCACCCCATCCTTGTTCTGGAAGGAGATTAGGATTCGGGTAAACGCGAATGATATCGAGGTTTGTGTTAACGAATCGCTCTGCCGGAGAAGGGAAACGAAATCCTTGTCCGAACGAAGCGCGAAGAAAAGTGTTTTTTCCTGCTTCGTAATTAATTCCTGCTCTTCCTACGGGCATCGAGCGCACAACCATCGCGTCTAAACGGAACAGTTCCATGCGTGCTCCTGCGCTGAATTGAAATTTCTTCCACGGTTGATCGAACTGAACATACGTGCCCGCGAAGTTTCCATCGTGTCTTCCGCCAAAACTTCCATCATCAAAAAAGAATTGGGTAGCACTTAAGCCAGTCACTAAAGTTCCTTTCGATTTCGTGTTGTGTTGAAATTGGTAATCGGTGCTTATAAGGTTTGTTGCCGGATACCAATCTTTTCCGCCTACTTGAAGGGTGTAATAATACCTACCGCGAAGCGTGTGTTTGTTCGATTTTTTATCGAAGGCCGTGAACCAAGGATCTATGTTTGCCCACAGGTCGTTCAGCTTTAGCAAAGTGGTTTCGCTGTAGGGTAAATATGAATCGGAACCGGTTCCTTTCCACATAAAAAAGAAACCTTGCTTTTGATGCATCACATTTCCATCTATACCTGCACTTCTTCTTCCGTTCTTCCAAATTTTTCGTGTGCGGAAGGAGATACGTTCGCGGTCTTCGTATTCGCCGTTCAACCAGCCCACACTGCGCAATACATTTCCGCCTACAACCAAATCAATACCGTTCTTCAAACGTTCTTTGTGTCGGAATTGCAATCCACTTTGATAAGGTATACGATTGCCTGTCCACCAAGCCATAGATGCATCGCGCGGTTTGTCATAGGTTGTTCCAAATGTTGAAACAAATGTTTCAGGTTCTTTTCCGGGATAAGCGGTGCGGACGTGAATCACTCCGTTCAGTGCCGCACTTCCGTATTGCACAGACGACGCGCCTTTAACCACTTCAATTTGTTCGGCTAATTCGAGCGGAACGTAATTCCATTTGATGTCGTTGCGATCTGCAGTAATTAAAGGTTGGTTATCTACAATCAGCAGCACGCGTGTTCCCGCTCCGAAAGCATATCCACTTCCACCGCGAATACTCGCTTGTCCGTCAATAATGGTCAATCCCGGCAAACGTTCAACCGCCTTCGCTAAATCCGGAGTAATACGCTGAATGAGTTCGGTAGATTTAATGACGTCTATGCTTAGGGTTTGCAATTCGAGCGCTTGTAGGTAGCGCGAAGAGCCTATGACAACGGTTCCGGTGGAAGAGCTTTGTGCTTTCAAAAAGATGCTCAACCCCTTTTCATACATGTCATTCGTTATAGCGATTGTGCTGTCCGCATGGCCAAGGTGTTTGATCGAAATTGAATCAAGGATATCGGCTTTATTCAATTTGGAAGTCCCTGAAAGATCACTAACACCAATGGTAACTTTCTTCGAGAACACCATTGCACCGGGCAAAGGCTCACGAGAAGTTTCGTCGAAAATGCGAACTTTTAATGTCTGCGCTGAAAGCGAAGTCGC
Source organism: Flavobacteriales bacterium (assembly GCA_947466425.1). GTDB lineage: Bacteria > Bacteroidota > Bacteroidia > Flavobacteriales_D > Sanyastnellaceae > CAIZGX01. The sequence continues at coordinate 22,040 of CANIBZ010000012.1, read as the reverse complement.
AAGAATTGTTAAGAGAAGGATAAGGCGGAAGCGCATGTTGCGAAGATAATCAAAACGGCGGAGCCGATGACACAACACGTTGTGATGACCAGCAGGGTCATCCGGAACGGTCATCGCGCAGCGTCATCGGCTACGCCGTCATCACCTTCGGTGTCATCGCGAAGCGTGAAGGAACGAAATACAAATCTCATTAAACTCCCCCGGCTTCTCAATATTCACCACATGACCGCTGTTGGGAACAACGATGAGTTCAGAGGAAGAGAATCGCAATGCGAGTTTTTTTATGGAAGGAAGAAACATGTGATCTTCTGCGCCCATGACGTAGAGCGTCTTTGCGGGAGTTTCTTTTTTTCGGAAGGAAGATAGAAGCGGGTTGACTTGAGAGACGAGGCCGAACCATTTTTTGAATTCGGTTTGCTCGAGCTTTTTCGCTTCCCGAATGAATAAGTTTCGCGCTTCCGAATTGCTTTTTTTCGGCATAATAATGAAGGCGAAAAGTCTGTAAAGAATGAGATAGGGAATTAGCGACTTGAAGGTTTGTCCGAAACGCATAAGAATTTGTCCGCGAACATTCAGCTTCATGGTTGCGCCAGCCAAGATCATGGATTTCACCAAAGAAGTGGCGCGTTCGCTAATGTCACGAATGACAATGGTTCCCATGGAAATGCCAACGAAGTGCGTGCATTTGATTTTCAAATGTTCAAGCACTTCAATGACTTCGTTGCCTATTTCTTCGAAGTTGTATTTTTCTTTTTTAAGCGGACGAACGTTTTTCGATTGTCCATGTCCGCGTAGATCAATGAGCAACACATTGAAGTGTTTTTGAAATGCGCGAATCTGTTTGAACCAGATGGCACTGCTTCCTCCAGCCCCGTGAATGAACGTTACCCATTCGTTCGAACTGTCGTGATTGAATATGGAATAGTGAAGAATTTGTCCGTTGGAAGAATTAATCACGCGCCTAAGGATTGTACTGCTTCCTTTTCAACCAATTCAACTGCTGTGCGAACCATTCCAGCTACATCGTAACCACATTCTGCATAAAGCTGATCTTGTGTTCCGTGCTCTATGTATTGATCAGGAATTCCCAAACGCTTCACTTGTGCAGTGTAACCGTTATCGGCCATGAATTCAATCACAGCACTTCCCATTCCACCTTGAACACATCCGTCTTCCACCGTAATCACATGCTTGAATTTTCCGAATACTTCATGAAGCATTAATTCATCAATTGGTTTCGCGAAACGCATATCGTAATGAGCTGCTGAAATGCCTTGCTCAGCAAGGTTTTCGCATGCCTTCACGGCATAATTTCCAATTGGACCAATCGTTAGAATAGCAACGTCGTCACCCGACTTTATCTTACTTCCCGTTCCTACTTTAATTTCTTTCATAGGTGTTTTCCAGTCGGTCATAACTCCGTTTCCTCTTGGGTAGCGAATGCTGAATGGACCTTGATCTGGAAGCTGCCCGGTATACATTAAATCGCGCAATTCACTTTCGTTCATTGGGCTTGAAACAACCATATTAGGAATACAACGCATGTAAGCTAAATCATATGCACCGTGGTGTGTAGGGCCATCAGCGCCAACCAATCCACCGCGATCTAAACAGAAAACGACATTTAATTTTTGAATGGCAACGTCGTGAATGACTTGGTCATAGGCGCGTTGCATGAAGCTTGAATAAATATTACAGAAAGGCACCAGTCCTTGCGTAGCCATTCCCGCAGAAAAAGTAACTGCGTGTTGCTCGGCAATTCCCACGTCGAAGGCACGCTTCGGCATAGCCTCCATCATCAGTTTCAAAGAACATCCGCTTGGCATTGCTGGAGTAACTCCCACAATCTTTTCGTTCTTCTCTGCTAATTCAATAATGGTATGTCCGAATACATCTTGATACAACGGTGGTTGCGGATTTTTCGGAACCACTTTTACAATTTCTCCGGTCTCTTTGTTGAAGAGTCCAGGCGCGTGCCACTTCGTTGGAGAGCCCGCCTCTGCTGGAGCGTAGCCTTTTCCTTTTTTCGTAACGCAGTGCAAAATTTTCGGGCCAGGAATGTCTTTCAAATCGCGCATTACCTTCACCATATAATCCACATCGTGCCCATCAATTGGACCGAAGTATCTCCACTTCAACGATTCGAAATAATTACTTTCTTTGATTAACGTGCCTTTCAGCGCTTCAGAAATTTTGTGTGCAATGTGTTGCGCGTTCGGTCCGAATTTCGAAACCTTTCCCAACAACTGCCAAACATCGTCTTTCACTTTGTTGTACGTGTGCGAAGTCGTAATGTCTGTTAAGTATTCTTTCAACGCACCCACATTCGGGTCAATGCTCATGCAATTGTCGTTCAACACAACAAGCACGTTGCAATCCGCGGTAGAACCGTGGTTCAGACCTTCGAAGGCTAGACCTGCAGTCATTGCACCATCTCCGATGACGGCAATAACCTGACGATCTTTTTCTTCCTTCACTTTGCTAGCAACTGCCATTCCAATGGCCGCAGAAATTGAAGTGGAACTGTGTCCAACTCCAAACGTATCGTACTCGCTTTCGCTTCTTTTCGGGAAACCCGAAAGACCTTTGTAAATTCTATTTGTGTGGAAATTGTCTCTTCTTCCCGTTAAGATTTTATGTCCGTATGCCTGGTGCCCAACGTCCCAAATCAATTGATCGTAGGGCGTTTCGAAAACGTAATGAAGAGCAACGGTCATTTCAACCACACCTAAACTTGCTCCGAAGTGTCCGCCTTTTTCAGATACGATGTCAACAATGAACTGACGAAGTTCTGTACACAATTGTTTGAGTTGCTCGTCTTTTAAGCCATTGCGAAGGGCAATGGGATTATCGAACTGAGCGAGTAGCGGGCCTGGAGTGAATGTCGACATATTAAACAAAGTTAACAACTACAAGCCAAGTTTGTTCAAGGAAACTTACTCGAAAATAAGTTTTCGGTGTGTTACCGAGTTTCCACTTTGAATTTGAACAATGTAGAAACCAGCAGCATGTTTCGGAATTGAAAATGTATGTGTTCCCACACTTAGATTTCCGTTGTAAATCTGGTCAACAATTTCCCCTGCACTGTTAAACAATACCACGCTGGTTTTCTTGTGAGCAGCGCTTCCAAGAACCAAGGTTGCCGCCTCGTTTGTCGGATTCGGATAAAGCGAAACTTCCAACGGAGATTCGGTAATTTCAATGAAATTTCCGAGCGTATCTACTGCGGTAATGTTAATGTCATCGAGGTATAAATTGTTTCCACCGTAACTAATGAATTCATATTTCAGTTGGAAATGATCGGTCATGTAATTCGGATTGGTAAGCGTAAGCGTTTCACCACTCCATTGTGCAGTCGTTTGCGGAGTGAAGGCAAGGTTAGTCGCTGTTCCGGTTGGTAAGTTGGTTGTTCCTTTGCGAATTCTAGCAAGGGTCCATGAAGTTCCGCAATCTCCTGATGCGCTAATGCGAAGGCGATCATCGGTAACCGAAACTCTACTTGCGTAAGCCCATTTGTAACTTACGAAAATGGTGTCCATGGCACTCATGTCGAAGGTGTTCGAAATGAATTCATCTACGTGTCCAGATTCACTAGTGAAATTTGAAAGTTTTAATCCTTTAGCTCCGGTGTAATGCGGAGTTACCACTTGCCAAGTTTCGTCAAGATCTGGGTTATTCACGAACCAATTGGTTCCTGGCCATGTTCCTTCGAATCCTTCTACAAGCGGAGTAGTCATTCCGGCTGGACCCAAAACAGTTATGATATTTGAATACGTTTTTGAAAGTTGATCAGCCCCATTACTAACGGTAAGGGTTACCGTGTAGGTTCCCGCTGTATTGTAGGTATGAACAGGGTTTTGGTGAACAGCGGGGTCGCTTCCAACCAAAGTTACACCGTCTCCGAAATTCCAATTCCAAGAAGTAATTCCGTGATAGGAGATGTCTGTAAAAGCCACGCTGTCTCCAGTGCAAAGAATGTTTTTATTGAATTCGAAATCGGCTACGCAAAGAGAAGGATTTGTAACGCCAGTTGCTAAAAGATTTGCAGCTGTGATAAGACTGCTTCGCGAAGCAACACTGCTTGTGATTGCAGCGCGCATGCGTGTCCGTTGTCCTTGCGTAAACATGCGTGAGCAATACGAATATTCCATGTAGTTCTGAACGTTGTCTACTGTGTTTCCGCATGAGCTACCGGTAAGGGAGCAGGTGGTCCAGCCAATGGTGTTCGGGGTGTCAGTAACGTTGTCATCTTGATTGCAGTTTGTAGCAACGCCAGGAGAGTTTCCGGGCCCCCAAGTGTGGTATAGGTTTAACCAATGTCCAGTTTCGTGCGTAAGGGTTCGGCTGTGCTGAGAAGTACTTGTTCCGATAGATCCAACATAGTCTGAACGAACCACAATACCATCGGTATTTGCGCCCCAGTTTCCGGCAACATCCGGAGGAAGATTGCTGTATCCCGCAGCACCCGCAGCATCTAAACAAATCCAAATGTTCAGGTACTTGTTGCGTGGCCACATAATGAGGTCCTTCATACTTTGGTCTCCGACAGAAGTCAGCGTAGAAACCACTCGATTAATTCCTCGTGTGCAGTTACCGTTCGGGTCTTTGGTAGCTAGAGCGAATTGAATTCCGACATCTGCAGTGATCGTTTCGAAAGCGGTAACAACTAAGCTTATGTCTGAATTCAACATGGCGTAATCGCGATTAAGTATGGACAATCCATTAAGAATTTGTTCATCGGAAATATTCTCTGGACCGTTGTTGTGAATCACATGGAAGACAACAGGAATGGTATAAATGGTCTGAGATCCGCGCTCGGGGGCTTCGTCTGTGAAATTTTCTGTGTAGGTCTCAAGAGCTTGATCGGCACGACGGGCGATTCCTTCGGCTTCAGGATACATGCCGAACATGCGCACGCGATTTTCGCGCTCACCGCAATTCAAATGATCTTCTTGAGCGAAGACACCGGTTGCAACAAGTCCAAGTATTGCAATAAAAATGGATTTCAAAATTTTCATGGTGAACAAAAATAAACGAATGTTGGCTTGAACAGTTTTGTTTTCGGAGTATTTTCTTTTCATTGTTTTATACCTAGCTTTCGATGTAACTTTGTAGGTCTTAGAAAGAACATGAAAAATATTCGAAATTTTTGCATCATTGCGCACATTGATCACGGGAAATCGACCCTTGCCGACAGAATGTTGCAAATTACCAAGACCATTGAAGATCGTAAGATGGTAGCGCAAGCGCTAGACGACATGGATCTTGAGCGTGAGAAAGGAATTACCATTAAGGCGCATGCCATTCAGATGTTGCACAAAATTGGCAACGAACAATTTGTGTTGAATTTGATCGACACCCCTGGTCACGTAGATTTTTCTTACGAGGTTTCTCGCGCCATAGCTTCGTGCGAAGGCGCTATTCTTATTGTGGATGCTTCTCAAGGAATTCAAGCACAGACCATTTCAAACTTGTACTTGGCATTGGAAAATGATTTAACCATTATTCCAATTTTAAATAAAATAGATCTTCCGAATGCCGATCCAGAGTTGGTGAAAGATCAGATTGTAGATTTAATCGGTTGCGAGCGTGATGAAATTTTAGCCGCAAGCGGAAAAACAGGTGAGGGCGTTCTTGAAATTTTAGATGCTATTTGCGCGCGCATTCCTGGTCCAGTAGGAACAGTAGACGCTCCTTTGCAGGCAATGGTTTTCGACTCAGTGTTCAATTCATTCCGTGGAATTATCGCTTACTTCCGAATCAAGAACGGTGTTCTTCGTAAAGGAGACAAAGTGAAATTCATGAGCACAGGAAAAGAGTACTATGCAGATGAAGTAGGTGTTTTGGGAATGGACTTGAAGCCACGGGACTTTGTTGCCGCAGGCGATGTGGGATATATTATTTCTGGAATTAAAACGGCCACTGAAGTAAAAGTGGGCGATACCATTACAACCCTTGCTAATCCTTCTCCAGAAGCTCTTCAAGGTTTCGAAGACGTTAAGCCCATGGTATTCGCGGGAATTTATCCGGTAGATACAGACGAGTACGAAGAGCTTCGTGCGAGTATGGAGAAATTGCAGTTGAACGATGCGTCTTTGGTGTTCGAACCGGAAAGTTCGGCGGCACTTGGATTCGGTTTCCGTTGCGGATTCTTAGGCATGTTGCACATGGAAATTATTCAGGAACGCTTGGAACGCGAGTTCAACATGACTGTTATTACGACTGTTCCGAACGTTAGCTACATCTGTTACACTACGAAGGGAGAGAAGTTAGAGATCAACAATCCTTCGGAACTGCCAGAACAGAACTTAATAGACTATGTTGAAGAACCGTTTATCAAAGCGCAAATCATAACCAAGACCGAGTACATTGGCGCAATTATGACCTTGTGTATTGAAAAAAGAGGTATGCTGCAAAACCAGCTCTACCTAACTACAGACCGCATAGAGTTAACATTTGAAATGCCTTTGGCTGAAATCGTATTCGATTTCTATGATCGGTTAAAGACCATTTCGAAAGGCTATGCCTCGTTCGATTATTTCAGAATTGGCTACCAACAAAGTTTGTTAGTGAAATTAGATATACTCTTAAACGGAGATCAAGTTGATGCTCTAAGTGCGCTTATTCACAAAGACCACGCTTACGAATTGGGTAAGAAAATTTGCATGAAATTGCGTGAACTTATCCCAAGACAGCAATTCTTAATTGCTCTGCAAGCCGCTATTGGCGCGAAGATCATTGCTCGTGAAACCATTAACGCCTTGCGTAAAGACGTAACCGCAAAATGTTACGGCGGTGATATCTCGCGTAAGCGCAAGCTTCTTGAAAAGCAAAAAGAAGGAAAGAAACGCATGCGACAAGTTGGATCTGTAGAAGTTCCACAGGCAGCGTTTTTGGCGGTGCTTAAGCTAAATAGCTAACTCAGACTACGTCTGATCAATCCTTCGGATCAATTACTACGTAATCAATCACTTCGTGATCAATCCTTCGGATCAATTACTACGTAATCAATCACTTCGTGATCAATCCTTCGGATCAATTACTATGTAATCAATCACTTCGTGATCAATCCTTCGGATCAATTACTATGTAATCAATCACTTCGTGATCAATCCTTCGGATCAATTACTACGTAATCAATCACTTCGTGATCAATCCTTCGGATCAATTACTATGTAATCAATCACTTCGTGATCAATCCTTCGGATCAATTGCTCTGTAATCAATCACTTCGTGATCAATCCTTCGGATCAATTACTACGTAATCAATCACTGCGTTATCAATCCTTCGGATCAATTGCTCTGCAGTAAATATTTTAGTTTAGTACTAACGGAAAAATCACGAAGTGATTGATCAGTCAAAGACTGATTGATCCGAAGGATTGATCTGACGAAGTCAGATTGATCAGACGTAGTCTGATTACATAGTCCAATCTTCCAAAAACTTCGTCGTGAAATCCCCTGAACGGAACTTCTCGTCTTTCATAAGTTTTTGGTGGAAGGGGATTGTAGTTTTAATTCCTTCAATGATATACTCATCTAAAGCACGTTGCATTTTTGCAATGGCTTCTTCACGAGTTTGAGCAACGGTAATTAATTTCGAAATCATAGAATCATAGAACGGGGGAATCACGTATCCAGCATAGGCGTGAGCATCTATGCGAACACCGTGGCCGCCAGGACAATGGTAGTCGGTGATTTTTCCTGGAGAAGGCATGAAGTTTTTGTATGGGTCTTCAGCGTTAATACGACACTGAATGGCATGCATAGTCGGATAGTAATTTCTTCCAGAAATAGGTTCTCCAGCAGCCAATTTAATTTGCTCCTTCACCAAGTCGTAGTCTATAACTTCTTCAGTGATGGTATGCTCTACTTGAATACGCGTATTCATTTCCATGAAGTAGAAGTTGCGGTCTTTGTCTACCAAGAACTCTACTGTTCCAACGCCTTCGTATCCAACAGCAAGAGCCGCTTTAATAGCAGCTTCACCCATGCGCTCGCGCAATTCCGGAGTCATGAATGGAGAAGGAGTTTCCTCTACTAATTTCTGATGTCTTCTTTGAATGGAACAGTCGCGTTCTGAAAGGTGACATGCTTTTCCGTATTGGTCACCTGCAATTTGAATTTCAATGTGGCGAGGTTCAACTACGAATTTCTCCATATAAATACCATCGTTTCCGAAGGCAGCACCGGCTTCGCGTCTCACCATTTCCCAAGCGCTTTCCATTTCGTCTTCGCTGTTCACCACACGCATACCTTTTCCACCACCGCCTGCGGTGGCTTTCAAGATTACAGGATAAACAATTCCAACAGCCAATTCCTTCGCGTGTTCAAGACTTTCTATTAGGCCATCGCTACCTGGAATGGTAGGAACACCAGCGTCTTTCATGGTTTGTTTCGCCGAAGACTTATCGCCCATCGAGTCAATCATTTCTGGAGAAGCGCCAATGAATTTGATTCCGTTTTCTTTACACACCTTAGAGAAGGTGGCGTTTTCAGAAAGGAAACCATATCCAGGGTGAATCGCATCTGCATTCGTAATCTCTGCAGCAGCAATAATGCTTGAAATCTTTAAATAGGACTCTTTACTAGAAGGGGGTCCTATACATACGGCCTCATCTGCAAAGCGCACATGAAGGCTATCGCGGTCGGCTGTTGAATAAACAGCAACCGTTTTAATACCCATTTCTTTGCACGTACGAATAACACGTAGCGCAATTTCGCCGCGATTGGCAATTAATATTTTGTTAAACATGGAAGTAGTGTTTAAGTGCAATTATGCTGGTTCAACCAAAAATAATGGTTGATCAAATTCAATCGGTGACATGTCGTTCACCAAAATCTTCACGATTCTACCTGAAACTTCAGATTCAATGTCGTTGAACAACTTCATGGCTTCAACGATACAAACTTTGTCTCCAACTTTAATTTCAGAACCCACCTCAACGAATGCAGGTTTCTCTGGAGAAGCAGAGCGGTAGAACGTCCCAATCATTGGGCTTCTAATCTCAATAAGATTCGAAGCAACTGGAGTTTCAGCAACCGGAGCAACCGGAGCAGCAGATGCCACAGGGGCAGCAGCTGGCATAGCCATTGGAGCAGGTGCAGCCATCATTGGCGCAGAAGCCACTTGAACGAATTCTTGTTTTCCTTTTCCAGGAGTCTTAATGGTGATTTTGAAATCTTTTTGCTCGATTTCCACTTCACTTACGCCACTTTTTGCAACGAACTTGATTAGATCTTGAATTTGAGTAATATTCATCGTTTTTTGAATTTTTCGTTTGAATTGAGGGCAAATATATAGCTTTTTGGTTCGTTTTTGAGAAAAAAGGAAGTTTCGATTAAAGGTCTTACGAAGGTGCTATGCAAGGTGCTTCGCAAGTAGACTTCGCGTAGCGACCTTCCTCGGGACCTTTCGAAGAACCTTCCACTGGACCTTCCACTGGACCTTCCATCGGACCTTGTGATGCACCTTCTGAAAGACCTTGCAATGCATCTTGAAACAGGTTCTTCGCAAGCGAGGTTTATTTATTCGCTTTATTTTTCACAAACCGCGATAACGCATAGAGTTCATTTAATATTTCTCGTGATTTAATCGATAAATCCTCAAATTGATCTTGGGTGATGTAGTCTTTGAACTTCATGACACTTATCCAGTAATTTGTTTCGTCAGCCTCTCGAATAGAAATAGATAATTTATGTAAATACATTTTATCGGTGTTTGAGAATTTTGCCTCTCTTAAATTGGCTGCCACAGATGTTGAACTTCGGAATATTTGATCGGCCATGTAATAATCTTTTTTCACATCCATTATGTCTTTTGTTATTGCCATTATTTCAAGCGCAAGCTCTTCTGACTTTTTATAAACTGATTTTTTCATCTTTTTTCTTTCAAAAATGTGACTTTATTCCTTTCACCTCTACAAACACTTATTCCTACATTTCTCTACAGCCCTTGTCAGAGCTTACTTCCAGAAGCATAAATTCCTTTATTTAAATGCACTTTCCCTTGCTACCCACCTTCGTCAGACCTTGTGAAACACCTTCCGCAGGACCTGTTTCAAGATGCAATGCAAGGTCTTTTAGAAGGTCGCTACGCGAAGCACCTTCCGCAGGACCTTTCGCAGGACCTTGTGAAACACCTTTCGAAGAATCTTGCTCCGCATGTTGTTTTTCCAAAAAAGAAACGTATCTTTGCCGTCCTTTTGAAAATCTATCTATGCAAGATTCACTTTATATCCTGAACTTTTCAGGCTGGAAAATTGGAACGCATGAGTTAGAATTCCAACTGGATAAAACGTTCTTTGCAGACTTTCCCGACAGTGAAATTCAAGAATCAAAACTGAATGTCACAGGTACTTTAGACAAGAAACAAAACATGCTTATCCTCGATTTGCAAGTTGAAGGAGAAGTCATACTGCCCTGCGACAGATGTGCTGAAGACACTTGGATTCATGTTGAAAACGTTGATCACCTCTTAGTGAAATTTGGAGACAAGACAAACACCGACGAAGACGATGTTTGGACCCTTGGACCAAGTGAATACCAATTGGACATTAAGCGACGTATGTTTGAAATGGCATTGCTTGCTCTTCCTTCAAGAAGAATCCACAGCAAAGAAGCCGACTGTAACCCAGTTGTCTTAGGCGCCTTGAACACCTACCGAGTAGAAGAAAACGCAGACAGCATCTGGAAAGACTTGAAAGATTTTGATACAGATGAATTTGATCCTTCCGATGAGGAAGAATAACTTTTTAAATAAGAACCCATGGCACATCCCAAACACAGGATTTCCCAAACGCGTCAAGCGAAGCGTAGAACACACTACAAATTAGAAACACCTAACGTTTCTACTTGTACCACTACTGGTCAACCACACCTTTTCCACCACGCACACTGGTACGAAGGGAAGTTGTACTACAAAGGAAAAGTTCTCATAGAGAAAGAAGCCTAACGTTCGTTTACGAACGTAGAACTTCGTAGAACGTTCCGTAGAATTTCATAGAACCTTCGGTAGATTGCCTTTTTTTATAGAGGTAATTCTAATCGGAGGTTTTTGTGTTTTTTCTAATTTCTTTTCGAAGAAATCTTGCGAAGCATCTTTCGCAGAATCTTGCTTTAGCATTTGGCATCTTGTGAAACATCTTTCGAAGAATTGTCTATCTTCGCATCTTCAATCTACAAACCACATGAGAGCAGCCATTACCGCAATAGGCGGTTACCTTCCACCAGACATTCTTACGAACGCCGATTTAGAGAAAATGGTAGATACCAACGACGAGTGGATTCGCTCGCGCACAGGTATTTCAGAGCGTCATATACTGAAAGGCGAAGGATTAGGCACTAGCGACATGGCTGTTGAAGCTGTGAAGGTGCTATGCGAAAAGCGTGGGATTTCACCGATGGACATTGACTTGCTCATATGCGCAACCGTAACTCCAGACCATTTATTTCCAGCTACTGCAAATATTATTTGCGATAAAATTGGAGCGAAAAACGCTTGGGGATATGACCTCGGTGCTGCTTGTTCAGGTTTTCTTTTTGCCGTAGCAACCGGTTCACAATTCATTGAAACAGGAAAGTGTAAAAAGGTTGTTGTTGTAGGTGCAGACAAAATGTCGAGCATCGTAGACTACACCGATCGCGCTACATGTGTGCTATTCGGAGATGGCGCGGGAGCTGTGCTTCTTGAACCAACAGAAGACGACAACGGAATCATGGATAGCATACTGAAAACAGATGGACACGGAAGACATTATTTATATCAGAAGTCAGGTGGTTCGGTTAATCCGTCTACCGCTGAAACAGTAGCCAATCGCGAGCATTTCATTACCCAAGACGGACAGCCTGTTTTCAAAGCTGCGGTAATGGGAATGGCCGATGTGTCTGCTGAAATTATGGAAAAGAACAACCTTACATCAGACGATGTAGCGTGGTTGGTTCCTCACCAAGCGAACCTCAGAATTATCGACGCTACTGCACGCCGCATGGGAGTGGGCAGCGAGAAGGTAATGATAAACATTCACAAATACGGAAACACCACTAGCGCAACCATTCCACTTTGTCTTTGCGATTGGGAATCTCAATTGAAAAAAGGAGATAACCTCGTACTAGCCGCATTTGGCGGTGGATTCACGTGGGGAGCGATCTATGTTAAGTGGGCTTACTAGCGTTAACTTCGTTAGGTCTCAAGGAAGGTCTTGCGAAGGTCTTTCAGAAGGTCGCTACGCGAAGCGTCCTTGCAAAGCACCTTGTAACACACCTTTCGAAGAACCTTGAAACACACCTTGTAACACACCTTTCGAAGAACCTTGCAAAGCACCTTTCAAAGAACCTTGTAACACAACTTTTATAAATAACAATCATGGCATCAACTACCGCAGACATTCACAACGGAATGTGTTTCAGAATGGATTCGCATATCTGGAAAATCATTGAATTCTTACACGTTAAACCAGGAAAAGGTCCGGCTTTCGTGAGAACGAAAATCAAAAATTTGAACAACGGAAAAATCGTTGATCATACCTTCAATTCTGGTGTAAAGATGGATGTGGTTCGAATTGAAACTCGCGAGTATCAGTTCTTGTTTCAAGACGATCAGTACAACTTCATGAACACGGAAGATTTCGAGCAGATCACTATTCCTGCAACCATGATTAACGCACCGAAATTCTTGAAGGAAGGAATGGTGTGTATGGTTATGTTTAATGCGGAAGACGAAGCGCCTATGACGTGCGACCTTCCAACATTGGTTGAATATGAAATTACGTATACCGAGCCAGGTTTGCGTGGAGACACTGCAACAAATGCTATGAAGAAAGCAATGCTTGATGTGAATGTTGAAGTGCGTGTTCCTTTGTTTATTGAAGTGGGCGACAAGATTCGCATTGACACTTCAACCGGACATTATCACGAGCGCGTTAAGAAATAAGCATGTATCAATTAGATCAACACACCTTCGCGAACAAAGCGGTGCTTGTGCGCGTAGACTTCAATGTTCCTTTGAATGAAAAATTCGAGGTTACGGATAACACGCGTATTCGAGCAGCAGTGAAAACCATTTTGAAGCTTTCTTCAGACGGAGCGAAGGTGATCTTGATGTCGCACTTGGGCCGTCCGAAGGGAGGTCCAGAAGAAAAATTCTCGTTGAAGCACATTCAACAAGAAGTTTCAAAAGTTTTGGGAAAGCCGGTTGCATTTGCTGGAAATTGTGTCGGTGAAGAAGCGAAGCATGCGGTAGAGAAGATGAAGGCAGGAGAAATTCTGTTGTTGGAAAACTTACGATTCTACAAGGAAGAGGAAGGTGGAGATGAATTCTTCGCGGGTCAGTTGGCCGAGTTGGGAGATGTATATGTGAACGATGCATTCGGCACAGCGCATCGCGCGCACGCATCGACGGCTGTAATAGCGAAATTTTTTCCAACCGATAAATATTTCGGTTATTTAATGGAAGACGAAGTGAAAAGTATTGACCGTGTTTTGAACGGCAATGCTTCTCCGGTTACCGCCATTATTGGCGGAAGCAAAGTCAGCAGTAAGATTGCCATTCTAGAAAATTTAATGAACGCTGTAGACAACATCATCATTGGTGGTGGCATGGCGTTTACGTTTATTAAAGCGCAGCAGGGTAAGGTTGGAAGTTCATTGGTGGAAGACGACAAGTTGGCCTTGGCGTTGGAACTTATGGAGATGGCGCGCAACAAGAATGTGAATTTGTATTTGCCAACCGACGCGATTATTGCTGACGCCTTTTCGGCCGATGCGAATCATAAGGAGTGCAGCATAGCGAACATTCCTTCCGGTTGGATGGGATTGGATATTGGCGTGAAGTCGCGCGAGCATTTCTCGACGATTATTGCGCAATCGAAAACAGTATTGTGGAACGGCCCAATGGGTGTGTTTGAAATGGAGGCCTTTGCAGCCGGTACAATAGCCGTTGCGAACGCCTTGGTTGAAGCCACCAAGAACGGATCGTTCACCTTGGTCGGCGGCGGCGATTCAGTAGCCGCTATTAATCAGTTTGGCTTAGCCAACGACGTCTCTTACGTCAGCACCGGCGGCGGTGCTATGTTGGAATCCCTTGAAGGTATTGAGTTGCCGGGGGTGAAGGCGATTACGAAGTAATCTTCTACACATTTCATGTGATGACATCGCGCAGCGATGATGACACCGCAGGTGATGACAGCAAAGCTGATTACCCTTCGGGATTAGAATAAAGTAAAAGTCCTGCGGATTTCCGTGGGCCTTTTTCGTCACACGAAGGGTGTCATCCATCTCCGATGGTCATCATCGCTCTGCGATGTCATCGGCTTCGCCGTCTAAAAATAAGTCTTCACAGCAAATTCGAATTGATCAATAAAAATTGATTTAAACGCAGAGATATTGTTTTGCTCATAGAAGAGCAGCATAGCTTTTTTGTAGTGAATGGAATCTACTGTTCGGAAGGAAATGGGGCAATATCCGTGATGAATAAGACAGGCATTGCTAACTATTCGCGCGGTTCGTTTATTTCCATCGTCGAAAGGTTGAATGTATGAAATGAGAATAAGAATGAGAAGTGCTTTTTCGAATACAGATTCTTTCGCGTTAACAACATTGCACAGGTGTTGCATGGCCTCACGAATAAGGTGGTCGTTATCGAGAGGTTGATAATTCGTGCCTGAAATTCCAACACGGTGATTGCGAATGTTTCTATTCACGCCAAGATCTTTGATCAGTAGGCTATGAATATCCTCAATGCGCGAGACGCTAACCGGATGAAGATAATCTGGATTTGAAATAATGAAATCGATAGCTTCTTTGTGGTTTAGCAGCATGTGTGCTTCGGTCTGCGTTTTGCCGTTGGCGGTAAGTTTGTCTTTGAGTAACTGTTCAGTTTCTAGCAGGGAGTATGTATTTCCTTCTATTTGTGAAGATTTCCAACTGAGGTCTATAGCAAGACGTTCTAGTTCTTTCGAAAGTTGGTTTTCTGAAAGTCGTTTTATATTTTCAGTGTAAATGAATTGAAGGCGATTCAATTTATCAATTTCTGTTGAGGTGAAAAGAGGAATATGTGGAAGAGTGGATTGAATAAGATCAAAGTTGAAAGAAGATTGAATGGTCCTTTCATCAATTTCCTTCTCGAAGTATTTGTCTAGATCTATTTCTGAAAGGACAAGATGATTTGGGCTAACGCTGTATTTTGTCGCTCTAGCATTCCCAAAACTAAGAATGAGTTCTTTTTCAATTAAAGAAGCCAGCAAGCGTTTTACGGTCGCATATCCTAATTCAATTGGAATATTCTCATGAATTTCCTTTGAAGAGCATTGGGGAAATTGTTGAATATAATTCAGGATTATTCGCTCGTTATTTTTCATATTAGCTCAAGTATTTGTCAATCAGTGCAAATATAAGCTCATTATGAGCTCAAAAAGACTAAAAATTGAGCCGATTTTTTCCTGGACCATTGCATTTGCAACTTTGCTTCAGCATCTTGCTCGTTTAATGGCCAATGAAGAGGCAATGAAAGCGTTGATGAACATTGAAGGCTTCAGGACTCTGAATCAAGATATTGAAACAATCATCAACAAATCTGAATTGGTAAAGAAGACAAAGAAAGAGGGCAATGAAAGACCATTGACCAAAAAGGAGAAGCAAGAATTAACTACGGAAGAAAAGGAATACAAAAACTTGCGAAAGCAAATTCAAGAAGAGCTAATCAAGTTCGCAACTCGGGTTCCTGTGTTCATGTATTTGACCGACTACCGAGAACGCAGTTTGAAAGACGTAATCACGCAGTTAGAACCAGGCCTATTCAAAAAGGTTACGGGCTTATCTGTTCGTGACTTTGAACTACTTGTTAGTCTTGGTGTATTCAATTCGTCATTAATGAACGATGCCGTCTACAAGTTTAAACGCTACGAAGATGCAAGTTTGGAATACATTGGAATAAGCAAGCATAAAGGTCAGGATATCGGACTTTACGATACCGTTTTAAGTAGAAAGGACTACGATGCTACTTTTACGAATGATTAGAAATGTATTTTGATTATCAAACAAAGTGACTTTAAGCGAAAACGCGGATGTAAACTAATTCTTTTAGTTGTTGTCTTGTTTTTATCGTCGAACTTGAAATCTCAAGAATTGATAAATGAATATATATTTGAGGAAACTCAGAAGTCTTATTTGAGATACGGGATTTTAGAGTAAAATTAAAAAGAAGTTTCTTTAGATATTGTTTTTTGTCACTCAAACGATAATTTTCGTAATTATTTTTATGACAATTAGGTATATTAGCCGAAAATATATAGTATGAATAAAAAAATTGTATTCGGAATTTTAGCATTAGGATTAGTTGCTTTGTCTTTTAGAATAGCAATTGATAGAACAAATGCGACCGTTGAGCAAATAAACGGTATAAGCGTTTTTGCATTTGCAAAACCTACAGCTAAGTATGATATTTTAGGCACCATAAAAATCAAAGGAATAGTGAAAAGTGAGCGCGGTGGCCACATGACTAAACTTATGGCTGAAAAAGCTAAGGCAGAGTTTCCCTCAGCCGAAGGAATAATAGTTGCAACCGAGGATTGGGAGCGCGCAGAGGTTATCAGATTTAAAGATTAATATAATAGAGTTAACTCCATTTCAAAAAGCTGTGATAATTTTATCACAGCTTTTTTGTTATTTGTATCTTTTGTGTACCCCGTCACTCTGCAACCCTTGATTTTATTGGTATGATTACTTTCTGTTATGGAAATTCTCCCAATTTTAGAAATGACAAAGTCCATTGTTTTCGGACATTCAGGAGTGGTTACTTTCGCAGCCATGATTGTGGTAAGGAATCCTGTTACGCAGGTAAGTGAAGAGATTCAGAAGTGGAAACATCCATTAACGTACGAGGAATCGAATGTCATTAAGGTGCGGTTGGACCAATATTTAGATTTCCATCCGGAAGTCATTCAGCGTGATGTTAAAATTCAGGACCTAGCCGATTTGTTGGAAGTCCCGAAGTATAAATTATCGATCTTTTTCAGTCGAGATATGCTCATGACATACAAAGACTGGTTGAATAAGCGTCGGTTGGATTTATTCCTTCTGCAATTGCAAGCTGGTGCGTTGAAGCGCTACTCTATCATGGGATTGGCAACGTGTTGCGGATTTCAAACCAAGTCGAATTTCTATTCGATCTTTAAGAAGTTTTGTGGGTGTTCTCCGTTTGAGTTTATTGTGAATGATTGATCATTAGCCTCTCGCACGTTTGTTTATGGTTAGAAAAATAATTTTCCGGTTTATTAGGAAATCTTATTTTTTGGTTTAATTTGGCAAAACGATTTTGACGAAGTTAAGACTTTTGAAAACTCGTAATACCCTTAATTAAAATTCTAAACTTAACCTGCAACTGGCATGAAGTCATTGTATCTTTTTTTATCTCGCGTAAATAGCGCGTCGAACATGAAGTTGAGCGTATCAACCGCAACGAACCGAACCATTTCCTTTAGCAGGTCAAAACTGTTCTTTAAATCCATTGCGCTCGCACTGGCAATTCTGGTTCAACTAGTTCTAGTTGAAAGTTCACATGCTCAATGTTATACAGCAACAAATGGTTTGTTTCCTGCAGCTACGTTCACACCAACTTGTACTGGTGCGTTTGCAAATATCACGACTCTTGGTTATGCCAGTGAATATTCAAATGTTAATCTAGTTGCAGGAACTACATATACGTTTAAAAGTTCAGTCACAACGGATTATATTACAGTCGACAATAATGGTGCTACACCGTTGGTGGGAGTTATTGGTGTAAGCGGTGCGGCTGGTATTAATTGGACATGCACTGCGAGCGGTACCTATCGTTTTTACACACACACCAATTCGGCATGTGGAGCTGCCTCAGTTAACAGAACAAGATCAATTAGTTGTGCAGGAGCTGTCGTAGGATATTGCACACCAACAGGAACTCCAACTTATTATATTTCAAACGTAACTACTACAGGCGGTGCAACAAATATTGCGAATGCAACTGCAGCGAATGCAGGTTACGGCAATTTCACTGCTCAATCTGCAAGCAATAGCATTGGAACAGGTACAGGTTTTTCTGTGGCGCATAGTGCAACCGGCGGCGGCGCTGGTGTAGGTGTTTGGATTAACTGGAACAATGACTTTGATTTTGCAGATGCAAATGAACAAATTGGAGTAACCACAGGTTGGAATTACAGTCCTTACACCGGAACAATAAATATACCAGCTGGCACTCCTGTAGGAAGCTATAGAATGAGAATTGTGATTGATTACAATGCTACATCACCAATTTCATGTCCGGTTGCAATTACAGGTGAAACTGAAGATTATACCTTTAACGTAATTGCAGTAACTGCATGTTCAGGCACTCCATCTCCAGGTAACACGGTCGCTTCCTCTGCAAGTGTTGCAACAGGATCTACTGTAAATCTTTCACTTTCAACGCCTCCAACGGGCTCAGGACTCACCTACCAATGGCAAAGTGGACCTACTAATACTGGAGCTTGGACAAATGTTGGAACTTCAGCAGCTACTTATGTACCTACTGTATCAGCAACTACTTGGTACAGATGTATAGTTACTTGCTCGGGTGTTACCGGTACCTCTGCACCTGTGCAGGTTACTGCAGTAGTTGCAAATAATATTCCTTTCTCAGGTTCATCATCTGTAGCGTGTGGAACAAGTACTTTAATTTATGACCATGCCGGTGCTTCAACTGATTATTCAATTAATGCAAATGGTTATATTGTTTTAAACAATAACGTAGGCTCTACCTCTGTAATTTCATTGACAGGAACATATACAACAGAGTTAAGTTGGGATTTTCTTAGAATTTATAATGGCACGGGTACAGCAGGAACATTAATTGCCTCTTATAGTGGATCTGGAACAATTACACCATTTACTAGTTCCGCTGGACAAACAATTACAGTTCAATTTACTTCTGATGTTTCGGGAAATGCAGCTGGTATATCACTGAACGCAGTATACAGTGGTTCCTGCGTAGTTCCTGTATGTTCAGGAACTCCAACTCCTGGCAATACAATTTCATCGTCATCCTTTGTTGCAGCGCCTAGCGGAAACGTAGATCTTTCATTACAAAATGCAACTGTGGGCACTGGTGTTTCTTACCAATGGCAGTCCGCTACCTCTCAAACAGGTACTTATTCAAATATCATTGGAGCAACATCAGCTACGTATACAGCAACAGTTTCTTCAGTTACTTGGTTTAGATGTGTAGTCACATGTTCCGGAAATTCAGGCACTTCTAATCCAGTGCAGGTTACTTTAACGGCATGCATTCCAACAATGACATACGGTTGCACGGATGGTGACGTAATTGCGCGCGTTATCTTGAATACGCTGGATAATAACTCGGGAACAGGTTGTCCGAGTGGCACTTTAGGTTATTCAAATTATACGAGTAACCCCGCTTTAACTACCACTTTGCTGCCAAGTACTTCGTACAATTGTATTGTTTATGCGGGTCAATATGCAGCTAATTATGCGGCGTGGATCGATTACAATGACAATTTAATATTCGAGACAACGGAAAGAATAGGTTACACGTTATCAACTGTGCCAGGTTCTGGAGCAGTAGGGGTTTTGGGTTCATCGGCATCATTTCCTGTTACGCTAGCTTGCACACCCCCTGCCGGTCAGCATTTGTTGAGAATCAGGGAGGTTTATGGTCAAACAAGTGGTATTACAATAACCCCTTGCGGCAATAACGAAGGTTTTGGTTATGGGGAAATCGAAGATTATATGATAACCATTGCTCCAGCTCCGGCTTGTCCTACACCGGGATTGGTTTCAAACGTAACTCCATCATCTAATTCTGTTGCATTAACGTGGGCTACCTCTTGTTCCTCTGCAACATCATACGATTTTGAATACGGTCCGGCAGGATTTACATTAGGTTCAGGAACATTGGTTTCAAACCAGACTGTAACTATATCTGCACCGAATGCTTCATACACTGTTACTGGATTGCAAGCAGGAACCAATTATGACATTTATTACCGAGCGAACTGTGGATCATCGACGAGCGCTTGGTCTCTTACAAGTAATTTCTCAACACCAAATTCAGTTTCAGCGGCGAGCAGCACTCCAACGCTTTGTCAAGGGACAGTTTTGACTTCGATAACACACAACACTCAAGGTGCTACAGGTATTGGTACTGCAACAGGGCTTCCTTCAGGGGTCACTGCCGCTTGGAGTTCTAACATCATCACAATATCTGGGATACCTACTGTCTCAGGTGTATTTAGTTATTCTATTCCGCTAACGGGTGGTTTTGGAAGTTTGAATGCCACCGGTACTATAACCGTATTGGAGGCACCGATTGCTCCAACAGCAACTAGTCCTCAAGTATTTTGCGAAACTGCTAATGCTACTATTGCATCTTTACAAGTTTCTGGAGTAGCAGGTTCAACATTTGCCTGGTACACAGCTGCAACAGGTGGAGTTGCGCTCAGCAGTTCTACTGCGCTTTCAATTGGTACAACAAATTATTTTGTTGAGTCAATTGGAACGAATGGTTGTGTTAGTTTGACCAGAACTTCCGTTTCTGTAACTGAAAATCCTTTGCTCTCGGCCTCTGTTTCTATAACTGGAACAACGGCGTGTCCGGGAGGAGTTTTATTGTTTACGGCAACACCTGTAAATGGCGGAACTAGTCCGACATATCAATGGTATAACAATGGTGTGGTTATTCCGAATGAAACAGCTTCAACCTATTCTGCTTCTGGATTATTGGCCGGAGATGTAATCAATGTAAAAATGATTCCTAGTGGTTCTTGTGTGACAGTTTGTCCATAATAAAAAATCATAACTAAAGAATTTTATAACCATTGATTCATAATTACATGAAAAGTCAATTTTTCAAAATAAAGAATACTCATATAAACAGTATAAAACTGTGTTTGGCTATTGTTTTTAGTTCACTGATTTGGACGAATTCTTTCGGTCAAACGGCGGGATTTAATTCCACATTTGCTGTTCTTGCTCTAAACGGAGGTGGTAATACTTTCTATGATTTAAACGCATCAACGGGTAATCCTGATTTCGCAAATAATAACCTGGGTAGTTTCGAAGTAGGCTCGAACAATTTAATTCTAAAGGGTGCAGAGCATAACGTTTATAAGTGCGGCGGTTGCGATTTAACGGGCACGTCACTGTTCTATCGGATCTATGAAACTTCTACAACTCCTGGAGTTTTCAACGCTGTTTCACTACCATTTACTTCAGGGTTTAACAACGGTTGCGGTGGACAGGATCAGATGTGGTCTTCAGTTTCGAATAATATCAATATCCTGAATGGGCTTCCAGCAGGGGCTTATTACTTGGAGGTTTACAGCAATGCAAGTGTTACATGTCTGGGTGGAACCGTCTTTGCTAGTAATGGAGGTCTTAATTATCGAGCTTCCTTTAATTTGGTAAATCCACTTTCTGCCAGTTCATCATCAACAGCTATCTTGTGTAACGGCGGCTCATCTACGGTTACTGTATCAGCTTCAGGAGGCACAGGTCCATATACAGGAACTGGAAACTTCACTGTTACAGCAGGAACATATACCTACACTGTAACCGATGCGAATAGTGGGACCACAACAACAAGCATCACGGTTACGGAGCCAACAGCATTAGTAGCAAGTTCATCATCAACGGCAATCTCATGTAACGGCGGCACATCAACGGTTACTGTAACAGCAGCTGGTGGCACAGGTCCATACACTGGAACAGGTAACTTCACGGTAAGTGCAGGAACCTCTTCATATACGGTAACCGACGCTAACGGATGTACCGCAACGACGAGCATCACTGTTACTCAACCGACCACTCTTACTGCGGGTTCAACTTCAACAAGTATATCTTGTAATGGCGGAACTGCGACAGTTACTGTAACAGCAGCAGGCGGCACAGGTCCATACACTGGAACTGGCAACTTCACTGTAACAGCAGGAACATATACTTACACGGTAACCGATGCAAACGGATGTACAGCAACCACAAACATCACTGTAACTGAGCCAACGGTATTAACT
>CANIBZ010000011.1 GCA_947466425.1 Flavobacteriales bacterium | reverse complement strand
ATTTTCTTGGAAGTATCGAGAAGCGTATCCATTCCCATCATTTGCTTCATAACCTTCTGCATTCCATCTGGCGAGCCGTCTAAGAATAAGACATTTCCTTTTCCGTATTCCGCAAAGTTCTTAATGGCTTCGGTCCACATGGAAAACATGATCATGGAAGTATCTAAATTCGCTTGCTGCATTTCTCTTGCCGCGTTTTGCATACCCTTAGCCACCTCCTCTCTGAACAAGGCAACCCCTTGACCTCTTAACTGAGCTGCTTCTCTTTCCGCTTGCGCCGCAATTTTAATCGCATTTCCATCTGCCTCAGCAGCTTTCGTCTTTGTAATTAATAATGCTTGACCTTCATTCTCTGCGGCAGCTTTCAAATTGCTTGAAGCAACAACCTGACTCATCGAACGCATTACGGCTTCATCAAAGGTGATGTCGTTAATCTGAAGGTCGTGCAAATGATAACCCCACTCTTCAATAACATTATCTATCTGTTCTTTTACATGATCAATGATTTCATTGCGAAGTGACAATACTTCAGCTTGCTTTTTTGTCGCTACAAAGGCGCGAATATTCCCTTCAATGGTTCGAATAAGGGCTTGCATCAAACTCTTTTCATCTATGAACTTGAAGGCCACGTTCTTTACACAGTCTTCATTGTCGCTTTGTACCGAAAACAACAGCATACTTTTGAAATATACATTCGCTTGGTCAATGGTTACCGCCTGAAACTCCAATTCCACCGAACGATTCTGAGTTGAAATACGCTTGAATATGGTTTCAACAAATGGAATCAATAGATTCAAACCTGGACGAATTACGCGACGGTATTTCCCGAAAACAGTAACGACCGCTACATTTCCTTGCTGAACCGTTTTCATTCCAGAGAAAATAAGCAAAGCGATAATGGCTAATACAATGTAAAGTGGCATGGTGGTATTTTTTACGAATGTATCCATTCTATTCCCACAAAAAATAGAAATGAGAAAATTCATACTAAAAAAGTGTAATTTTGAGCATGCAGAATTCCGAATTACTCAACGCAGAAGAAATAGAGCAAAAGCTCATTCGTATGGCTTACGAAATAGCTGAGCGTCATTATACTGAGAAGAACATTGTCTTCATTGGAATTGAAGCCAACGGCGCTGCAGTTTCCAAAAGACTCTTTGAATTGGTGAAAGAAATTGTTACCATTCCTTGCGAACTCAGTAGTATTCAACTTATAAAAGAACATTCGATTGGAAGTGCAAAACTTTCAACTCCGCTATCTTTAAAAAACAAATGCGTTGTGCTTATAGACGACGTGTTCAACTCTGGAAAAACACTCATGCATGCCGCATCTTTTCTTGCAGCACAAGAAATTCATCGATTAACAACAGCGGTATTGGTTGAAAGAAAGCACCGTAGATTTCCAATCAAAGCAGATTTTGTTGGATTGAAATTATCGACGACCTTGAAAGAACATGTGACCGTAAATATGGACGGAAAAAAATCTTCTGTAACAATTCTTTAATTTATCTCGAAGGCGAAATTCAGCATGTAATTTCTTCCCGCTTGAGGATAATAAAAACGCTCAGTGACTGTGCTTCCATAAATGTACGAGTAGGCGTATCCGTTACTCGAATACATTCGATTCAAAACATTGTTTGCCCAAAAAGTAATCTTTATCGACGAGCCGTTTGCTCTTTTTTCAGTCCACTGAATTCCCATATCACTTATTGCAAAAGCTGTTAATACAGCACTGCTACTTCCTGTATTATCCAGGTGTTGCTTACCAACAAACTTCTCGTTAATAAGAAAATTCATTTGCTTTCCGGTCCATTCCGTCGACAAAATTTGGTAATCAAAATTCAAAGCTGCAATCATGTTCGGACTAAAAGCAATATCGGTAGTACCGCGCGATACAACTTCTTCAGCATACGTATCGTAATTGAAAACACGCTCGTTAAAATCTAAAATTTTGTTTTCGCTCAGCGTAATGTTTCCACCAACTTTCAATTTTCGTGAAATATTTGAAGTGGCACTAAACTCAATTCCCCTTCTGTAAGACTTCGTAACATTGGTTCTCAGCGGAGCGCCCACGTCGTTCAAGGCTCCTGTTAAAACCAACTGATTGGTGTAATTCATTACATATGCATTGACATCGAAAAGAATTTTCTTCCCATTTCCAAAATGAAGTCCAGCCTCATAATCGGTCATGTATTCATTCTTCGGAAAATTTCCAGGTGCAGCATCCACATAATCACTTCTGTTCGGCTCTTTGCCTGAATGTGCAACAGATGCATAAACAGAAACAGATTTACCTATGAAATAACGCAAACCAATTTTCGGATTCAAGAATTTACTCGTCACATTTACGTCATATGAACGTTGGTCGTTGTCTACGCCTTTCGTGTTGTATGCTACATAGCGGGCTTGAATATCTGCATTCACAATAAATTTCTCTGGAACAAATGCCCATTCCATTTTTGAAAATGCATTCACATCGTATTTGTCTGATTGACCGTAATAGTATTGATGATCGACAACAAAAATTAAAGGATCTCCTGTGGCTATGACTCTTCCGAAATGCTGACCGTTGTAGTGGTTCGCGCCAACTCCGGAAGTACTCGTGAAATTATTTTTCTTGAAAACATACGAACTGGTAACACCACAAAAATTGTTATTCAACCATCTACGCGCAACCAAATTTGTAGTGTTAATGGTGTCTCCGTTGATTATATTCGGAAGCATGTTGTAATTCGCTACATCCTGATCTACTTTAAACTGTTCGAAATAACCTTGTCCGTGCGTGAAGTGAAATGCGGTTCTGAATTCATGCGTCGCGCCATTTTTTTTCTTCGAAGAAAAATAATGCGCTTGCGCGTGATGCTGCGCGTAGTTGTCTATTTCATTTTCGTAGAGATAGGCGTTGTACGTTCTTCCTGAATTCAACAAATTGTTAATGTCGGCTTGCGAAGAACCATTGCGTGCGGCAAAAGCTAAAATGTCTGCTGTGGTGCCGTAAAGTTTTTCGAACGGTGTTCCGTTCCACGCTTGGTAGGTATTTTCCTTTCCACCAAAAACAAAAAACGTCAATTCCTTCGAACGATTTTCTTCCTGAAGAATATTCAATTTTCCTTTCGTGAAGTAGGAAAATAATTTTGTCTCTGCGCGATCTATGTATCCCTTTGAAGCAATGCTACTCATTCTTGCGTTCAGCTCGAACTTCTTTCCAATCTTACTTCCCAATTCCAATGTTGCTTTCGTTGCACCAAAAGAACCAGCACCATATTTTATGCGAATGAAATTCTTTTCTAAATGTGCCTCGGTATCTATGTGTATACTTCCACCGAAAGAACCTGTACCGTTTGAAGAAGTTCCTATTCCACGTTGAATTTGAATGTTCGAACTGGAAGACGCTAAGTCAGGCGTGTTCACCCAAAACACTTGCTGACTTTCAGGATCATTGAGTGGAACGCCATTGATGGAAACGTTCACGCGCGTGGGATCACTTCCTCGGATCCACAAACCCGTGTATCCAATTCCATTTCCTGCATCGGAAGTAACAGTTAATGAAGGTGTGAAACGCAATAGGAATGGCAGATCCACACCTGTGTTAATCTTATCAATATCCATTGGCTTCAGATTCGTCAATGCGAATGGCGCATCATTTTCAGCCGACCATACGTCGCGAATACTCAATGGTTCTAGCACAAAAGTTGGAACAATTGTCGTGTCCTTTTTTTCTTGAGCGAAAAGATTTGTAGCAACAAAAAATGCAAAACCCACCAGGGCAATTTTCTTAAACATGTCTTTTAATTTATGCGCAGGACAGGGGTTGTGGTGCACGTTGTTCATCTTTTCCTTGGCGGCATTACCCGCCCAGGTTCCTCTTGTTCTGAAACAAGAAGGGTCTAATCTCAGCCATTTTTTTTCGAATGGCACCCCTATGAGAACGACGCAAATATAGAAAGGTATTACCTTAGACAAGTGAAAAAAGGATTGGTATTCAAAACAACAGGAAAATCTTACGACGTTTTAATCGACGGGAAGATTGTGGTGTGTTCGCTGCGTGGAAAAATTCGACTGCAAGGCCTTCGCACCACAAACCCTATTGCTGCAGGAGATTATGTAGATGTTGAAATGGATAGCGACGGCAATGGAAGTATCAATCGCATTCACGACCGCACGAATTACATCATTCGAAAATCGGTGAACCTTTCCAAAGAAGCACAAATCATTGCGGCGAACATTACGCGTGCGTTCTTGCTTGTTACCATTGACCGTCCTCAAACCACGCCTGGATTTATCGATCGATTTTTAGTTACCGCGGAGGCCTACCGCATTCCCGTTACCTTGATTTTTCACAAGTGGGATATTTATACCGACGAAGAAAAAGAGAAGGCCATTGACTTGGCTTCTATTTACAAAGGCATTGGATATGAGCTGCTGTTTACGAGTATTGAAACAGGACAAGGTTTAGATGAATTGAAGAAGTTAATTGAAACAGGAACGTTTTTATTTTCAGGGCACAGTGGCGTTGGGAAATCATCTTTGGTTGGAAAAATTTCAAACCACGAAGACATTCGTATTGGTGAAATCAGTGACTGGAGCGGAAAAGGACAACACACGACAACCTTTGCTGAAATATTCCCATTGAGTGAAACATCATTTTTAATCGACACGCCGGGTATCAAAGGATTTGGCTTAGTGAATTTCGAAGAGGAATTGTTGGGGAATTATTTCCCTGAGTTTTTGGAATTATTACCTGCATGCAAGTTCAACAATTGCAAGCATATTAACGAACCGAAGTGCGCTGTTCTAGAAGCATTGAATGAAGGAGAGATCGCAGAATCGCGTTACATGAGTTACAGATCTATGTTAGAAAGCGAAACAGAAAAATACCGATCATCATGAAATTCCAATTGTTTACCACTGAACACTTTTTTATTATTGGGGCTACTTTTGTACTCTCACTTTTATTTATTTGGGTTGGAAGGAAAAACGTCCAAGCGCGCGAAATACTGCGCTGGTTTTTCGGGATACTCTTATTAACGAATATGGTCGTTTATCAGACCTATCGCTATCAAACAGGACTGTGGGAACTTCAACACGATTTACCCTTAGAGCTTTGCAACCTCGCGAATATCTTAACCGCATTGGCTTTATTACTGAAGCGTCGCGGCATGGCTGAAATTGCTTGGTGTTGGGTCATGACCGGCACGTTGAATGGACTCATCACTCCAGACTTCATGGGCGTGTTTCCGGAAGTGCCTTATGTCTCATTTTTCATTGGACATGCGGGATTAATTATAGCTACATCCTTTTTAGTATTCGGAATGAAATTGTATCCGGAAAAAGGGTCTTGGCTGCGAGTGGTTCTTGCTTCACAAGTTTATTTCGCGCTAGCCTTTTCAGTAAACAAAATCATTGGCAGCAATTACGGATACCTCATGCACAAACCCGATGGCGGGAGCGCTATGGATTTCTTCGGTCCTTATCCGTATTATTTAATCACGCTCGAGTGCTTAGGAGCGTTGCTATTTTTCTTGGTGTTGTTGCCGTTTAGGAAGAAAAAAATGAGGGCAAAGAATCTCAATTTACAATGAAAAAAATAATCATACTCGCTGGTGCGACAGGAAATTTAGGTGGTAAAACAGCAACTGCTTTATTAGCGAAAGGCGCAGAGGTCAGAGCAATCGTTCGACACGAAACTGATGCGATAAAAATAAAAAACTTAGAAGAAAAAGGTGTCTTAGTCTTTCGAGTTGATACGAGTAGTAAATCTGAAATTTCAAAACATTGTGCAGGTGCACACTGCATGGTTTCTGCGCTAGCTGGATTAAGAGAAACGGTTATAGATGCTCAAAAAGTATTTCTAGACGCAGCGATTGAAGCCGGAGTTCCAAGATTTATTCCTAGCGACTACTCCAGTGATTTTACAAATCTCGTAGAGGGACAAAACAGAAATTTAGATTTCAGAAGAGAGTTCCACACGTATCTCGATTCGCAACCCATACAAGCAACTACGATTTTTAACGGACCATTTATGGATTTGTTAACCACCGACATGCCTTTGATACTTTTTAAACAAAAACGAATTCTGTGCTGGGGAAATCCAAATCAAATCGTAGAGTTCACCACAACCTTTAACGTGGCTGACTTCACCGCTGAAGCGGCCCTCGACAGCAGCACTCCAAGATTTTTACGAATTGCTGGTGACCGACTTTCTTGCAACGACTTTGTGAAACTCCTTTCAGAAATTACCAACGAAAAATATAAATTATTCAGACCTGGAGGTATTGGTCTTCTGAATACTGTTATCGCATTAACACGATTCTTTTCACCCTCTAAAAATGAACTTTATCCTGCGTGGCAAGGGATGCAGTATATGCGAGACATGATGGAAGGAAGAATAATATTCCAAGAATATGACAACGACAGATATTCAAACGTCAATTGGACTTCTGCTAAAGAATTTTTAATTCAAGAAAAAATAGACGCGAAGTAGACTGGCTGTTGAATTCAAATTAATTCCAACTCGGAATCATTCCGCGTAGGCCCATATCAACGACAGATTCGTTAGCACCTGGCTCCCATTTTCCATCCGAGTTAGTATCGATCCATTCGAAACTGTTATTGGTCGAAAGTGAAAGAGTGACATAAATATCTTGGGTCTCGTTTCCAGTAATAACCAAAGGTGAAGAAAATCCGCCGGTTACAACACAACTGCCTTGAGGAATGGGAGAGGTTGCAAATATCGGATTCGGAACTGTGGTGGCACCTGGAGGTGCTTGTCCAGAAGTTACATATGGAGTTCCTAAAACGCTCGTCTCGAATCCCCAATAGCCTTGCAGCACATCGTCATTCACAGCCACCGATTGGGTGTTTATTAAATAATTTGTTATGTAAGTATTGAAACCAACAAAGCTCGCCACACGTCCCGTTAAATCGAATCCATTCGCCAATAAATTCACATCGAAATTCTGATACAACAACGAAGCTCGAACGTATTCGTAAGTACCCGGAGTAAATGAACTAATTGGAACAGCCAAGAATATTTCACCCGGAGCAGCAATCCTAGCCAGAGCAAAATCAATCGCATTTGCGCCACCTGCGGTGGTTTCAGCAGCATGATAAACAACCTCGCCAGCGCCTAATGCTGTGTACATGTTCGGAGCGAATTCAATGTAGTGCGCAGAAATTTTATGAAAATTCGGACTTAACGCTGCGTGACCTGCAGGCACTGTTGATGGCACTCCCAAATTGTTCAAACGCTCTTGTGTTGGGTCTGTGACAATCTTTATGTAAACTGTTGGACCATCCATTGAATGTGGATCGTCCTTGCATCGATTGCAAGACACTAAGACCATCATCATTAAAACAGCAAAAAGAAAATTCGATTTTTTCATAAAGTGAAAATAAGATATTTTTTTGAAACTAACTCATGTAAATCCATGCACTTTCATAGGACTCTTCCAATTCAAAAAACTGAAGCAACTCCTGATAAAAAGAATCTCCGCCGATAGTTGCGCTATCTCCAATTACTATCAACTTCTTTCTAGCGCGAGTAAGCGCAACATTCATCCTGCGGTAGTCTTTCAAGAAACCAATTTCATTCTCGTCGTTGCTTCGCACCAAAGAAATAATAACCACATCGGCCTCTTGCCCTTGAAAAGAATCTACCGTATTAATCGTCACCTCCTCTTCTTTAAACACACGCTCCAACAATTCAATTTGCGCGCGATACGGTGAAATTAAGGCACATGAAAAAAACTGTTGCGTCTGTTCCTTCAACATGGAATACATTTTCAGGGCCAATTCAGCTTCGCCTTTGTTCATGCGCGAATGACCCTCTGCTCCTGCTTCTTCGTTGTATCCCGTTCCAGCAGTGTCAATGAATTGAATCGGATTCAAATCTCCTTCCAACATACGACGCGCTACAGCGCTATCTGCCGTGAGCTTTCCTTCATAGAAATGCTTGTTGCTGAACGCCGCAATCTTTTCGTTCATGCGATATTGCACATTCAGAAAATGAACGCCTTTCTCTATGCGTGCAGTTCTTTCCATTAACGAAATGGCTAAGCCCTTCTGGGCTGCTTCATTCGAAAAAATAGTTGGAGGAAGTTGCAAGTGGTCTCCCGCTAAAACCAATTTATTTCCTTTGGCTATCGGAATCCAACAGGCTGGTTCGAGCGCCTGCCCTGCTTCGTCGATCACAACCACATCGAACGTGCGATCGCGAAGCATCTCATTTGCAGACCCTACGAGCGTGGTGCAAATCACATCGGCCTGATCAATGAGTCTATCCAATAAAAACAATTCCGTCTCGCGCGCTTCGCGCATCATTTCTTTTGCTTCTTTGAAAATTAATTTGCGCTGCTCTGCTTCTTCTCTGCCAAACGAACGTTTGTATTTGCTTCCCAACGAGCGCAACTCTTTCGCTCTTCTTTTCCATTCGCGAACGCGCGAATAATCCTTGTCTTCCACCAACTTCACATCAACCGTAAATGCATTGGCTTTGGAATGAACTTTCGCCGGATTCCCCAAACGCAAAACTCTAATTCCTTTCTCTCCTAACCCTTCCACCAAATGATCAACTGCCGCATTGCTTGGCGCGCAGCACAAGACTTTCTTCTTCAACCTTGCTAACTCTTGCATGGCATGAATGAGCGTGGTGGTTTTTCCAGTTCCTGGAGGACCGTGAACAACGCTCACAACCAAATCATTTACGACACCTCGTGCAGCTTCGTTCTGAGAAGCATTCAAGTTTCCGTGTGAGCAGGAATATTCAATTTCTGAAAGGCGCTTCTCTTCTGAAGTAATGGCATCGCGAATTTCTGACAAGCGATTGTTCTTCGCGTTTATGACATTGTTCAAAGCGGCAAACATTTCCTTGTACGATTTCTCGTCGAAGGATACATTCAATCCTATTTTTCCATCGTCTGTCCAGTCGGGCAATTCATCTACTCTGAATTGAATTTTCATTCGCGCCTGATCTACGAAAGCAATGGTTCCCTTCAGTGATTCACCTTGATGGTTTTCATGGTTGGAAAACAATTCCACGGGTTGTCCAGATTGAAAGGAATGCTTAGCCGGACCGTTGGTTTTTTCTACGACTAAAAACGGATACGAACCGAAACCGAATCCATCTTCCACAATCTTCAAGGGGAACCATGTAATTCCTTCTTTTATTCGTGCGTTCACCGGTTGCTCTTTCAATTGTTTTTGAAAGCGCGCCCAATCTTCGTCGCGCTCTATTTTAAGAAGCTCTGCAAGATTTCCGAGATATGCTAAATTTTCTTGAAGGATCATGGCTAGAAATAAATAAGGGGCGAAGATCGCCCCTTATTTCAAATATATCGAATGATTAATTTCTCATGAGGTGGAAGTACCCTGGATAATCTTCAACTTTTCCAGTTGGAGTGGTAACCTTGAGCACATAATAAAAGACACCATCAGACACATCGTTCGCGGCCCAATCGTTTTTATAATCTGTACTCTCATAAACCATTTCTCCCCATCTGTTAAAGACTTCTACACTTGCATTAGCATAGTAGAACAAAGCTTCTCCAAAATTCAATGTTTGGTTCTCTATGGTTCCGTTTGGTAAAACTAGATTCGGCAAGAACACATCACAAGGCAGTGAAGTAATTCCAAATTCCGTTGTTGAACTGAATCCGCATACCGGTTCAGTAATTTCAATAGAGTAAATAAACTGCTCGTTCGGCACACCTGCCCATGGGCTATAAATCTCAGACGCTGCGTTCGGCACTATCGTGTCAGACAAGAACCATTGGTAAGTGTATGTTGGATTTATGAATGGTGATGTCAAAAAGATCTGCTCACCTAAACAAACGGAGTCGGTTGTAAAGGGCGCTGTTGGCGGAGTAGCTGGGATCCATACTCTAACAGAATCAGTCCCTGTACAGGTATTGTCATATGTAGGCCATGAGGTAACAGATACCCATGCTGCATTTTGAAGACCAGTTACTTGAGGGAAAGCAATGTTTGGAACGGTTACGTTCGCTGCAGGACTCCATTGATAAGCATAAGTCGTATTCGGCAAAGCGTTTCCATAAACAGGATTCAAGTTAACAGGCAAACCACAGAAGTGAATGCTGTCAGTGAAGTTTACTGTTGGTGGACCATATACTGTAATGTTAAATGTAGTGTCATATGTGCAACCGAAGTCGCTAACCACTTGATACGTCATAGGGAATACACCTTGCGTGTTAGACATAAACACAACATTATTCATGTTGGCATCTTGAAACGTTAGGTTGTCTGCTGGAGACCAGAAACTATCGTGTTGTCCTGGAAGTGCTTCCGGTGTGAATGAAATGCTATCAGGGTAAAACTGAGGTGCGAATTGAATAGACCATCCGAAAATAAATCCATCATCTGCACCCACCTGATCACAGATTTGGAACTGCCAAGTACCATTCAATGAACAGCCCAATAGTGCATCCCAAATTCCATCGGCATTATATGATCCTGCCGGCAAGGAAGACCCTAATCCGATTCCTGAGATAGCTGTGTTAAAAGTAACCGGTGCTGTTGAAGCCCAGGTGTAATCGTATCCAACTCCAGGTTGGTTTGGGTCTTCTACGTCAATCGGCTCTCCTAAAAATACGCCACCACCATTCGTTCCGTTGAACAATTGCAAGGTGTTTCCTTGCGGACAAATAATATTGATCACAATATCACTTGCAAAGGAATGCTCAATGCTCGCCGTAATTCCAGCTATATCAGAAATACTCGTAACCGTTGCATTTCCAAATTGAGTAAATGTTAAGTCCGCTTGGAAGCAACCTTGGTTATCTGGAATGTACACCCCGTCACCAAAATTGGTCCCTTGGGGAACAACATATGTTGGGAAGGTGGCATTGGCTGGCGAATTTTGAATAGCCATATCTGGAGCTGCAACCCATTCTGTTGAGCCCATATTCACAGGTACACCAACGCAAACATCGTAATCAGAAACAGTGGCATTCCATTGAATTGGAGTAGATACGTAGACAAAATATTCTCCCGTGTTTTGGTTTGAACATTGCTGACTTCCATCTGCACTCAACACGGTAATGGTTAATACCACATGATAAACACCCGGTTGAGTGTATGTGTGTGTAACAGTTGGCCAACTCACGTTGTCAGAAGTTCCGTCACCGAAATCCCAGTTGTGTGCAAACAAAGTAGACCCATTTGGGAGAAATGAAGTTGAACCGTCGAACGTGATTTGCTCACTTGGACAACCAAGGAATGGAGATGGCTCTGAAGCCGTTATGGTAGCAAGAGGATACGAACAAGGCACACCGCAAGATCCCTGGGCAATAAAGTCACCCGTTAAATTATCACCATTCGCCAAGAAAAACACGGTTAAACAACCTGAAGGGTTGGTACTGGAAATCATTTGAAACTGCAAATCCGTAGCAGTATATGTTCCAATTACAGGGTCAGCTGCGGAAGGTCCATCATAAATGGTAAATAAATCTCCCGGACTTAATGAGAAAGTCAAGAAATATAAATTCAACTGGTTACCGGCGGTTGAGCAAAGGGTTATTACGTTAAAGGCACTAGCCGAATAAGGCTGCAAGCCACCCGCATCGTCGTGCATAATAAAATCGCAACCCGTATAAGTCGGTGCATCACTAATATTAATTACATCGGTTTGAGCACTTGCTGAAAAGCCAACAAAACTAAACGCGACTACAAGTAGGAGTATTATTTTCTTCATCATTTCAGATTATTTCTTCTTATTAATATCACGCAAATGCTGTTTCAACTGTTGGTTATATTGTTGCTTAGAAAGCACAACCAAGGTATATGAATTTCCCTCTCTAGACTGAATGTGGAAATTGTTGCAAATTACTTCTTCTTGAGGAATAGCGTATAAAAGTGGATTAAAGTCCTGCATATCGGAATCTGTAAGCGTTACCACTTTTCCATTTTCGATAAGTGCCAAATTGAAATCACTTGTTATCGGGCTTTTTGAAAGCTCAACACTTACTAAGTGTTCAGCTCTGAAATTAAGCTCAGACAATTGGTCTTCCGAATAAGACTTCAAGGCAGAGCTTGAGTTAGCCGCCTTTACTTTTGAAGAGGCAGATACTTGCGCATTCGCAAAAAGCGCTAGGTTCATGAAAAACAAAACCACAAATAATCTTTTCATAATTGGAAAATTCATATAAAAACAAAAATAGGTAATGTCTTGACTATTTCATTCAGAAAATAGTTGCCCATTCAATAAAATGACTTCAAAAAAATAGGAATTTGAAAAATATGTGTATATTTGCAGCCGCTTTTAAGAGCAAGATGATCTCGTAGCTCAGCTGGTAGAGCAATACACTTTTAATGTATGGGCCCTGGGTTCGAATCCCAGCGGGATCACTAAACAAAAAACCTCTCAAATCGAGAGGTTTTTTTTATGCATTCATCGTTTTCCCATCAAGGATTACTGTCCGTGTTAATGAGCACATTGCCCGCATTCGGACTGGTAATAATTATTTTGGCGTTGGGTGAGTTGGTTAAACTCCTTATCGCTTCAATTTGATTGTACTGCAATTGCTTGTCGGTAAGGGAAGAATTAATAATGTCTTGTGCTTGCTTAACAGCAGTAGCTTCAATGATCATTCTTTCGGCCTCTTTCTTTTGCTTTTCAATTACAAATTCCATTTGAAGAGCTGCTTGCTCTGCCATAACCTTGCTTTCAATGGCTTTCATCATTTGATCTGGAAGGTCAATGTCTTTCAATAATACGGCGTCTACTACAAATCCATTCACCTCAATGTGCATAGACAGTTCATCAAAAATAGCTTTTTCAATTTTTAAACGCTCAGTCGCGTACAATTCCTTCGCCGAATAACGTGCAGAAATCTCTCTTGCTGTTGCTCGGAAATTACTTAGAACAATAATCTCTTCGTAATTTCTTCCGAATTGCGTGTAGATAGATTGTGCTCTTGCAGGATCTATGTGATAAAGCAAGGTTATCTCTGCTTTAACACTCAACCCCTCTTTCGTTGGCAAAGGCAGCACATTGAATTTCTCAATCGTTCGGGTATCCATCTTGATAACCTTTGAAATAAACGGATTGAAAAGCACAGGGCCACCTTTGTAGGTTTTGGTAGTTAATTTACCCAAACGCTGTTTCATTGCTGTTTCTCCAGGTCTCACCACAGTGCACGCAGGTAGCAAAACAATCAGAGCTAAAAAAGAAATAAGAAGTTTTTTCATGGTACTTTTTTTATTGGACGAATGTAGTAATAAAGAAAGGAGATGCTTACATTTGCAGACTTCGCCCTGGTGGTGAAATTGGTAGACACGCCATCTTGAGGGGGTGGTTCCGTAAGGTATGCTGGTTCGAGTCCAGTCCAGGGCACAAAGGGGAGTTTTCCCCTTTTTTTTATGTCTATAAAAAGCACTTGTTCCCAACGGAATAAGGTACTTTCGCAGTACGATTGAATGTACGAAATGGAAAAGATAAAAAGTAATTTTACATGGATAGCGGGACCGTGCAGCGCGGAGTCTGAAGAACAGGTTTTACAAACCGCCCGTGATTTAAGTTTGAATATACCTTTATCTTATTACCGCGCAGGTTTGTGGAAACCTCGAACGAGTCCCAATTCATTTGAAGGAATGGGCGCTGCAGGGCTTCCTTGGATGAAAAAAGCCAAGGAGCAAACAGGCGTTAAAATCATTACGGAAGTTGCCACTTCCCAGCACGTTGAATTGTGCCTCGAAAATAATTTCGACGCTCTTTGGATTGGCGCACGAACAACTACGAATCCGTTCTCGGTGCAAGAAATTGCAGAAGCGCTTCGTGGGGTGAATATTCCTATCTTCATTAAAAACCCAATTAATCCAGACCTTTCGCTTTGGATAGGTGCCTTTGAACGTTTTCAAAAAGTTGGTCTCACGGATTTAAGCGCCATTCACCGAGGATTCTCTGTGGCCAATAAGCTTCCATACCGAAACAAACCGCTTTGGGAAATTCCAATTGAATTCAAAACACAATTTCCGGACATCCCTCTCCTCTGCGACCCCAGCCACATCTGCGGAAACAGGACATTGCTGAAAGATGTTAGCCAACGCGCCATTGACTTGGGCATGAATGGAATCATGATTGAAAGTCATCCGAATCCTGACAGTGCATTAAGCGATGCCGCGCAGCAAATTACCCCAGCGCAAGTTGCAGAAATGGCCGCTGCTCTGCATTACAGAACTACCTCACTCACTTCCAATTCTGCTGAAAAACTTCAAATACTCAGAGATCGCGTAGATGCCTTAGATGCAGATATTATTGATTTGTTGGGAAAGAGGATGAACGTTGCGAGAGAGATGGGCGCGTTGAAAAAAGACGAGGGCATTATCATTTTCCAATTGGAACGTTGGAAGGAAATTCTTGAAAGTCGCGAAGCATGGGGGAAATCGGCGCAACTCACCGAAACATTTCTTTCTGCCTACCTCGAAGCCATTCACAAAGAGAGCATCCGCGCTCAAAATGGAGTCATGAATAAAGACTAATTCACCTTCATTGTGAATGAATGGTGAATAAAATCAATGGCTTTAGTACAAGCACCTGCTCTAATTTTACGTGTTATGCGCGCGTGGCTATTTTTGATTTTTATTGCTTCAAGCATTTCTATGTTTGGGCAAGAGCCCACGCCCCAAGATTCGCTTCTTCCTATTGTCCCATACTCCTCTGACGGAGCAACCAGGCAATGGCTCAACGGAAGCGACAAATCAAGCTTGCCAAAATTCACTGCAGCTCCCGTGTCCATTCAACCTATTGTTATTTATTTTGAAAAATCGAGCGATGACCTGAGTACTTCCGCAAAGCAGCAGTTGAACGAGATTGTTGAAAAACTTGCGCGGAATGGGAAAACAGCTGTGCTTATTACGGGCTACGCCGACCGCAATGGCAACAGCGAAAAAAACTGGAAGGAATCCGAAAAGCGGGCGAAAGCCGTTCGAACCTTTCTAATTGATTCTGGCATTGACTCTAATCGATGCGTAGCCAAATTTGCTGGAGATGTTGCATCCATTGGAAAGAACCCCGGAGATCGAAAAGTTGTTGTTGAATTTATAGCTCGTCCATAATGAAAATAATTTGCATAGGAAGAAACTATGCTGCCCATGCAGCTGAATTAGGAAACGCAGTTCCCGAAAATCCCGTGTTGTTCTGCAAACCCGACTCTGCGATTATTCAACGCGGAAATCCGTTTGTCATTCCGGCATTCACCAACGATGTACACTATGAGCTGGAATTGGTTTTCCGAATAAATAGATTGGGAAAGCACATTCAGGAATCTTTTGCTCCGCGCTATTACAATGAAGTTACATTAGGCATAGACTTTACTGCGAGAGATGTTCAAGATGAATTGAAAAAGAAAGGCCTTCCGTGGGAGCGCGCCAAGGCTTTCGACGGATCTGCTTTCGTTAGTGAGAAATTCTTCGACATTGAATCACTTCCTTCCCCCCTACTTTTCACATTGAAAAAAAACGGAACAGTTGTTCAAGAAGGAAACAGTTCGCACATGATTCATTCCATAGATAAGCTTATTGAAAACGTCTCGGAGGTTTTCACTTTGAAGATTGGAGATTTAATTTTCACGGGAACTCCAGCAGGCGTTGGCCCTGTAACTTCGGGTGATTTGCTGGAAGGATTTCTTTTCGAAGAAAAAGTTTTTTCACTTCGAATTAAATAAGATTCACGATTTCGTATTGCTTCTTTTTTCTAGCATGGGAACAAACGAAAACTCTCCGAAATAGGTGTTTTGGAAATTTCCTTCAGCGTCTTCTTGAATAAGCGTCATTTCCTGTTTATCTCCTTCTCCGAAAGGCATAACTAGCTTCCCACCCGGCTTCATTTGCATGAGTAGTTCTTCAGGAACAACAGGTATTGCGCAAGTAATGATTATTCTATCGTATGGAGCAAATACCGGAATTCCTTTGTAGCCATCTCCGTAAGCCAAGTGGCATTTGTAGCCCATTTCGGCTAACAGTTTTTTCGATGTATCGAAAAGCAATTTCTGTCTTTCAATGGAATAAACCTTCGCACCCATTTCACAAAGGACAGAAGTCTGATATCCAGATCCGGTTCCTATTTCCAAAACCTTCATTCCCTTTTCTACATCTAGAAGTTGACTTTGAAAAGCTACGGTATACGGTGCAGATATGGTCTGCTCCGCCCCTATGGGAAGGGCCTTGTTCTCATAGGCCAATTCTACAAAAGCACTTGTTAAAAAAGCATGCCTAGGCACTTTGTTCATGGCGTCTATCACGCGAGTATCTGTAATTCCCTTCTCGAGCAGTTCCTCCACTAATTTTCTCCTCAATCCTTTATGCCTGTAGTTATCCTCAATCATACCGCCAAGGTACGGGACTATTTCATCCGCTTTTCAGTGTTGAAAAGTAAAAATCAACGAAGTGATGTCGACATCAATTTCAATCACATTTGCATAAGAAGAGAATTATTTATGTTGAAAATAGGAGTTTTAGGGACGGGTTACTTAGGGAAGATTCACATGCAGGTGCTTTCGGAATTACCGGAATTGTTTCAGTCCATTCATTTTTTCGATCCAGATATAAAAGCTGCGAAAGAAGCCGCAGCGCGCTTTGGCATTGAGCCTTGTCATAGCCTCGATGCGCTTATTCACGAAGTAGATGTTGTGGACGTTGTTTCCAGCACGCCTTCGCATTTCCAATGTGCTTCCAATGCCATTCGCAATCTGAAACACGTATTCATTGAAAAGCCCATTACTTCAACCTTAGAAGAAAGCAACCGCTTAATTAAACTCGCTAAAGAAGCCCAAGTCATTGCTCAAGTGGGACACATTGAGCGATTCAATCCAGCATTCGTAGCCGTTTCATCGCTTCTTGAAAACACCAAGTACATTGAAGCACACCGATTGAGTCAATTCAAAGGAAGAAACAACGACGTCTCTGTCATTCTTGATGTTATGATTCACGATATTGATTTAGTCCTTGCAGTTACTCAGGCAAATGTTCGAAGGGTTTCGGCCAATGGGGCGTCAGTTCTTACGCCACACATAGACATTGCGAATGCCCGCATTGAATTAGACAATGGCTGCGTTGCGAATCTTACTGCCAGTCGTGTGGGCACAGACTCCATGCGCAAAATGCGCTTCTATCAAAAAGATGCTTGTTATGTTTCAGATTTTCTGAACAAGACAGCACATAGCTATGAACTTCTTCGTGAAAACGAAGAAAATGAAATCACTAAAAAAAGTCTTTTAGTTTCAGATACCAATGCATTGAAGCAAGAGTTAACGAGTTTCGGTGAAGCCGTCTTGCGTCAATCAGAACCAACAGTATCACTTGAAGACGGACACAAAGCATTGGCTGTAGCAGAAATGATAGCGGAAAAAATTAGACAGAGCGTGTTTACTTCCGAAGATTAAGCCTGATTTTTCTCTTAAGCAATAATCTCACTTTTCTTCCGTTTCTCAGTCTAACCTTTTTGATGCGAATGTATATTCGCAACCCAAAACACGCCGATTGAAACCAATAGTTTTTTTTATAGCCCTATTCGTTCTTGTTCTTCAAGGATGTGATATTATAAATCCAGAGGAAAAAGCGCCTGCGTATTTGTATATCCCGTCATTTACCTTTCAAGCAAATCTTAATCAAGGTACATCAAGCGAATCAATAACCGAAGTGTGGGTTTACGCTAAGGATCAAAGTTTGGGTGTTTATGACTTGCCCGCAAAAATCCCAATTTTAGATCTCGGTACAACCGACATTCGAATATTTCCAGGAATTAAAAACAACGGAATCTCTAACACACGAATTCGTTATCCGTTTTACGCGCCCTTCGATACAACCCTGACCATCTCTGCCTTCCAGGTAGATACACTCATCCCGCATTTTTCCTATTACAACCAAGCGGTTATCTCAGAAAAAGGATTTGAAGGAGGAAACTTTTTAGTTCAAACAGGAACAAACAACGGCAACTTTTCAGTAACCAACCAAGCTTCTCAAGTCTTTGAAGGAAACAGGAGCGGTTGGGGACACATAGACGTTGGAATGAGTCACTTGTATTACAAAGACGACGACAACCTCTATTACACAAGCGGTAACAATGTCTTTCTCGAAATGAATTACAGCAGCAACAATACGTTTTCTGTTGGATTCATTACAACTACTGGCGGCATCGCATCTAAGAACCTTGCACTTATTATTAATCCGACATCAAGTGGTGATGGGCTTTCGCCCGTTTGGAAAAAGATATACATTGACTTTGGATATGTGCTTCAGCAAAACCCAACTGCTCAATTTCATGAATTATATATTGAAGCCATACCTTCAAACGCTACTACTCCGGTAAACATTTTTCTAGACAATTTGAAGTGGGTGACTTGGTAGTGAAGGGTGAATAGAATTTGAAGAATAAAGGAATCATATTTTCATATGTCGCCGCAGATTGGATTGCTGCAGCTTCCGCGTGGACGAGTCTTTATGTTCTCCGAAAAAAATTCGAAGCAATCAAATACGGTTATGATTTAGGATTTCATACCGACACCAATTTTTTCGCTGCGCTAATATTCATTCCCCTCGGTTGGATTTGTTTTTACGCCATGTGGGGCATGTATTCCGATGTATTGCGAAGACACCGATTACGCGAAATTGGACAAATTTTAGCCACCTCATTAATTGGCAACACCGTCATCTTCTTTTTGTTTTTGTTAGACGATGAGCTTCCCAATTACAATTATTACTACACCACTTTTGGATTTCTTTTGTTGGTGCATTTAGGTCTAACCTTGATACTTAGAATTACTATTACTTCAAGAACCGTTAAAAAAATCCAGTCTCGCAAATGGGGATTCCCAACCCTTATCGTTGGCGGAAACGCGCGTGCGTTGCAGCTTGTAGACGAGATAACCCATTTAAAAAAATCACCTGGTTTTTTATTTAAAGGTTACCTTAAGATAAACGGAGCGGATGAGCAGCTCTCTGCGAGTCTGCCCCTTTTCGGGAAATACCCAAGTTTACCGACCATTATTGAAGAGCATCAAATTGAAGAAGTGATTCTCTCTGTTGAAAGTGGCGACCACAAAGAATTAGAAAATATTTTAGCTCTTTTGGAAAACTACAATGTTCGCATAAACATTATTCCAGACACCTTCGATATTTTATCTGGAAATGTGAAGATGACGAGCATTTTCGGAGTTCCTCTAATTCGCTTGAATACGCTTTTAATGCCGAGTTGGCAATTCAGTATCAAACGAATTCTTGACATTTTTTTAAGTGCTATTGCACTCCTCGTTTTATCGCCCCTGCTGCTTATTATTTCCGGACTTGTGAAATCTACATCACGAGGAACGATCTTCTTTTTTCAAGAAAGAATTGGAAGAAATGGAATTCCTTTTCAGATAATTAAATTCAGAAGTATGTTCACCGACGCGGAAAAATTAGGTCCGCAATTGAGTTCAACACATGATTCTCGAATTACCAAATTTGGCAAATTTCTTCGGAAAACACGCTTCGATGAATTGCCTCAATTCTGGAATGTTTTAGCCGGAGATATGGCACTTGTTGGACCACGACCTGAGCGCCAATTCTATATTGATCAGATTTCGAAGATAAATCCTCACTACCAAAAGCTTCATCGTATTCGTCCTGGTATTACATCGTGGGGACAGGTGAAATATGGCTACGCAGAAAACGTTGAAGAAATGGTTCAACGCTTGCGTTACGATCTCTTGTATCT
This sequence comes from Flavobacteriales bacterium, assembly GCA_947466425.1. GTDB lineage: Bacteria > Bacteroidota > Bacteroidia > Flavobacteriales_D > Sanyastnellaceae > CAIZGX01. The sequence continues at coordinate 49,444 of CANIBZ010000011.1, read as the reverse complement.
CGAAAACATGTCGTTAGCCATGGACATAAAGATTCTCTTTTACACCGTTGTGATTGTGTTAAAAGGGAGTGGGAAGTAATTGTTCATTACAACTTTCCTTATCTTAACAAAAAAATCTCATGAACCGTTTACGTTGGATTCAAATTCTATTTGTTTGTGCAATAGGTTATTTCATTTTCGCTTCGAATAGCAACGGAAGAGCAACAGTAGCTAATTCAGGAAATACGGGTGCACCTGGAGAAACCACTTGTGGTCAATGCCACAACGGAGGAAACTACAGTGCTTCGGTAACTGTTCAGATGTTTGCGCAGGGTGCGACTGTTCCAACGACTCAATTTTTTCCTGGCAATACCTACACTGTTAAAGTTACCGTTAATAACGCCATGGGAAGTCCATTCGGATATGGATTCCAATTCACAGCATTAACCTCTGCCGACAATTCACCAATAAACGGATATAGCAGCTTGGCAACTAACGTGAAGCAAAAAACAATTACGGTTCAAAACGCTTTTACTGGAAGGACATACCTCGAGCACAACGGTGTCACCTCAAACAATGTTTTCCAATTCAGTTGGACCGCATCGCAAAGTCTTAACGAGGCTATAACTTTTTACGCAAGTGGCAACGTAGTTAATGGATCAGGCTCAACTGCGGGTGACGCTACAAATTCTACCTCGCTTACCATTTATCCTGCGCTTCAAGTAAGTAACGACGTTATTCAGCCCTCGTGTTCGAACAATGGAATAGGGACTATAACGCTTAGCATATCCGGTGGAGAAGCTCCTTACACTGTTGTTTGGCAAAACGGCAATACTGGCTCCATTATTAATGGCGGACCTGGAAATTACATTGCAACTGTGACAGACAACGTTGGGAACACCGTTGCTCTTCCTGTTGAGTTGTTCAATTTCACCCCACTTCAAATTGAGACTACAACAACCGATGTTTCTTGTTTCGGACTTTGCGATGGAAGTATAAATCTTAATATAATTTCAGGCACAGGGCCTTACGTTATATACTGGAGTGATGGTTCTGTTGGAGGTAATAATCTATCCAATATATGCGCGGGGATATACATCGCTGACGTTTATGACTCGAATGGATGTTCGGTCCTTGTTATTGACACCATTTTCGAACCTGCTGCAATAACAAATACTCCAGATGTGCACGATGTCGCTTGTCACGGCGATCTAGGCGGATGGATTTTCCATAATATACAAGGCGGAACAGCACCTTATTCTTACAGTTGGAATTACGACCCTTTGAATTTTGAGAGCAGTGCCATCTACTTGTATGCTGGAGATTATTCAACAATCATCACCGATGCGAATGGATGTCAATATCAGGAAACAGTTACCGTGAACGAACCGGACACGTTGAGCTATTCCATAGAATTATTTATTCCAGACGGATTAGGTGTCGGTGAAGTGCAAATGACCACATACGGAGGTACACCACCCTATTCATGGAACTGGGTGCACGGAGATACCAATGAAGACACATTCATTCCGGAAGTATTCACGAGTTATTGCATTATTTCAGATGTGAATGGTTGTGCTATTCAAACAGAAAATTTCACCACACTGACATCTGTGAATGAATTGGAAACGAACATTCAAATTTTCCCGCAACCTGCGCGCGACCATTTCACGATTTCTCAATCGACCAATTTCGATGACGCGAGAATTTTCACGGCAACAGGGCAAGAAGTTAAACGTTGGAATAAAGGTCAACTGAAGCGAGAGCTCTCCGTTGAAGAATTGCCTTCAGGAATCTACATTCTTCAATTGAAAAAAGGACAGACTATTCTGAACAGAAATTTATTGATTGAACATTAAGTTCAAAGACCAATCAACTGAAAAGACAATTCCATGTCGGCATGCTGATATCTGTCTTGCACGTAATGTGGAATGACTTTTCTAATTTCAGAATGAAGTGTTTCTACCGGAATGGAAGACTTAAGTGGTCTTCTAAAGTCAAGGCCTTGCGCTGCGTTCAGCAACTCAATGGCTAATACAGACTGAAGATTTTTCACCACTTGGTAGCATTTCGTTGCGCCGTTCGCACCCATGCTCACGTGGTCTTCTTGACCGTTGCTGCTGTCTATGGTGTCTACACTTGAAGGCGTGCAGAGTTGTTTGTTCTGACTCACTATAGACGCTGCCGCATATTGAGGAATCATGAAGCCGCTGTTCAGTCCTGCGTCTTTCACCAAGAAAGAGGGTAAACCACGTTGACCCGAAATAAGTTTGTACGTTCTTCTTTCCGAAATGCTCGCCACTTCCGCCAAAGCAATGGCTAAAAAATCCATGCTCAATGCAAGAGGTTGTCCGTGGAAATTTCCACCAGAGATAATCTGATTTTCTTCCGGAAAAATAATTGGATTATCTGTAACCGCATTGATTTCTCTTTCTATAATGGAAAGCACATAGGAGATCGCATCATGCGAAGCACCCAACACTTGCGGTATGCAACGGAATGAATACGGGTCTTGAACGTGCGCTTTTTTCTGAACTTGAATTTCACTTCCTTTCAAAGCGTCTTGCATGGCAATAGCTACAATCTGCTGCCCTTCTTGATTTCTCACACGATGCGTTAAATCTATAAAAGGTTCAGGACGTGCATCGAACGCATCTACAGACATGGCCGCAATGTTTATGGCCTTGTCGAACAAATGTTCAGCACGAATTAAATTCTCTACTGAATACGCCAACATGAATTGCGTTCCGTTGATGAGCGCTAAGCCCTCTTTCGATTGAAGCGCAATGGGCTTCAATCCCTCTTCTTTCAAGACATCGGCTGCATTGCGTTCGTATCCTTTGTACATCACTTTCCCTTCACCAATTAACGGAAGACATAGATGTGAAAGAGGCGAAAGATCTCCGCTTGCTCCTAATGAACCCTGCGTGAAAACGATTGGTAAAATGTTTCGGTGATAGAATTCCAACAACAACTCAACGGTTGACAATTGAACACCGCTGTGTCCGTGCGACAAGCTCTTTGCCTTCAACACAAGCATGAGTCTAACAATTTCTTCAGGTACTTGATCACCCATTCCACAGGCGTGTGAACGAAGCAAATTGTTTTGAAGAAGATTTAAATCTTCCATCGAAATTTCGGTGTTGCAAAGCGATCCGAAACCGGTGTTAATTCCGTAAACTGGATTCTCGCTTGTTTCCAAATACGAGTCTAAAAAAGTTCTACAGGCTTGAATTTTTTCCTTCGCCAAATCAGAAAGTGAAACTTTCGTTTCACCTGTTCTTACAGCTACTAAGTCGTTCAACACCCATTCTTCGTTCGGGCAAAGGATTAAATTATTACTCATAGAAATTATTTCATCTTAAAAACAATGGGCAAAGTCATAACGACTCTTTTCGGTTCACCATTCAAAGATCCCGGTGTAAACTCTTTCAAATTCTTAACCACACGAATGGCCTCATTTCCCAACATTTTCCCTAAGTCTCCTTCCGGCTGACGTAAAATTTTCACATTGGAAATTTTACCATTTTTTTCAACCACAAACTGAACAAACACTCTCCCTTGAAATTCATTTTCCAAACAGATCGGAGGATAAATCATAGCCATAGCCACGTCTTTAAACATTTGTGTCTCTCCTCCTGGATAAACGGGCATAACCTCAGGAAAAACCAACGGCTCTTCAATTTGAAATGGATCACCTACTGGAGGTGGTGGGGGTGGTATTGGATACGGGTCGGGTTGTGCTGCGCAATAAAAAGCACTCACAACAAACAACAACGAAAAGATATATTTCACTATACCCATGATTCGCCTTTATTCAGTTTAATGTCGTTAACGAATTGCTTAATCTTTTGTTCGTCTTCCTTTTTGCAGACCAACAATGAAACACCTGTGTCTACCACAATGTATCCGTTTAGTCCATGAAGCACAACCAACTTTTCGCTACCTACGTGCACAACACTGTCTGAACAGTTGTAGAGCATTACATTCTCTCCTACTACGCCGTTGTTGTGTTCGTCTGTTTCCAATTGCGTATGCAATGAACCCCAAGTACCGAGGTCACTCCATCCGAAATCGCTTAACACCACATTTACATTTTTTGCTTTTTCCATAATACCGTAATCGATACTGATGTTTTCGCAACTGCTGTACATGTTGTTTATGAATGCCGCTTCTTCTGCAGTTCCGTATTTCCCTTTTCCTTCTTCGAATTGAGAATACATTTCTGGAAGATGGTTTTGGAAAGCCTTCATAATTGAAGGTAAATTCCAAACAAAGATTCCTGAGTTCCAATAGAAATCGCCGCTTTCAATAAAGTCCTTCGCCAATTCCAAATTCGGTTTCTCGGTAAAGGTTTTTACTTTCTTCACACGATCGTTGTCTACTTCCTTTGCATCGGCCCATTGAATATATCCGTATCCAGTATCAGGACGAGTTGGTTTAATTCCAAGCGTTACGAGGTTACCCGATTTGTTCGCTTGATTCATACTGATTTGAATGTCTTCAATGAACGAAGCCTCGCGTGTGATTAGGTGATCGCTTGGTGCAACAACGATGTTTGCATCGGGCGTGCGCTCTGCTATCCAGAAGGCTGAATAAGCCACACACGGCGCGGTATTGCGCATAAAAGGTTCACACAACACTTGCTCTGGCTTTAGATCTGGCAATTGCTCTAACACAAGTGCCTTGTATCTTTCGTTCGTGACTACTAAAATATTTTCTTTCGGAACCAGGGGAAGAAAACGATCGTACGTCATTTGAATAAGCGTGCGTCCGGTTCCAAGAATATCGTGAAACTGCTTTGGAAAAGCGGTGCGACTCATAGGCCAGAATCTTGAACCAATTCCGCCTGCCATGATTACGCAGTAGTTTTTTGAAATATCAGTCATGTAATAAAAGTATCAAATTATTTTGGAAGTTTACCCACCATTTTCGAAGGAACAACAATCTCGTCATACTCCTCTGCTGTAACGTGTCCTAAACGAATGGCTTCTTCGCGAAGCGTAGTTCCATTCTTATGCGCAGTCTTCGCAATTTCAGCAGCTTTGTAGTATCCGATTTTTGTGTTCAACGAAGTCACAAGCATTAACGAGTTGTTCACCAACTCTTCAATGCGCGAGTAATTCGGTTCAATACCCACTGCACAATTCACATCGAAAGAAACGCAAGCATCTCCTAATAAAATTGCACTTTGCAAGAAGTTGTATGCCATCATAGGCTTGAAGACATTCAATTCGTAATGTCCTTGTGTGCCACCAACAGTGATTGCTACGTCGTTACCCATGACTTGCGCGCAAACCATGGTTAATGCTTCGCATTGCGTTGGGTTTACTTTACCTGGCATGATCGAAGAACCGGGCTCGTTTTCAGGAATGTGAATTTCTCCAATTCCGCTGCGAGGACCGCTCGCCATCATGCGAATGTCGTTTGCAATTTTATTTAAAGAAACTGCCAATTGCTTCAATGCACCGTGCGTTTCAACAATACCATCGTGTGCAGCTAATGCTTCAAATTTATTCGGGGCTGTAATAAATGGAAGCCCGCTGAACTCAGCTATTTTTTCAGCTACCAATTCTGAATATCCTTCAGGTGTATTGATACCTGTTCCTACTGCTGTTCCGCCCAAAGCCAATTCACCGAGGTGAGAAAGTGTGTTGTTCAATGCACGAAGACCGTGATTGAGTTGCGCAACATAACCGCTTAATTCTTGCCCTAGTGTAACCGGAGTTGCATCCATTAAATGGGTACGTCCAATCTTCACCACATTCATGAATTCTTTCGATTTCGCAGCAAGCGTATCGCGCAGTTGGGTAACACCTGGAATGGTAACTCGCACAACCGCTTCGTATGCGGCCATGTGCATAGCGGTTGGATATGTATCGTTTGAAGATTGTGACTTGTTTACATCGTCGTTTGGATTCAACAACATTTGTCCTTCGCCCAATTGTCCGCCTGCCAAAACGTGTGCGCGGTTTGCAACCACTTCGTTCACGTTCATGTTGCTTTGTGTGCCTGAACCGGTTTGCCAAATAACCAATGGAAATTGATCGTACAATTCTCCGCGAACAATCTCGTCGCACACAGAAGAAATTGCATCGCGCTTGTCGATTGGCAACACTCCTAACTGACAGTTGGCGTGTGCTGCGGCTTTCTTCAATGTTCCGAAAGCTTTTACAATTTCCTTCGGCATACTTGCCTCTGGTCCAATTTTAAAATTATTTCTAGAGCGTTCCGTTTGTGCTCCCCAATACACATGAGCGGGTACTTTTACTTCACCCATTGTGTCTTTTTCAATACGAAAATTTTCCATAATGATATTCGCTATTAAATTATAAATCGTCGTTGTCGGAATGCTGAACTCCTTTCCCTTGTCCCATTAAGAAGGCCTTCAAGAAATTATCTATTTCACCATTCATTACTTTTTCTACATCGCTAGTTTCTTCTCCGGTTCGAACGTCTTTCACCAATTTGTATGGTTGCATAACGTAGTTCCGAATTTGAGATCCCCATTCGATTTTCTTTTTCCCTGCTTCAATCTCATCGCGAGCTGCGTGACGTCTTGCAAGTTCCGCTTCGAACAATTGAGACTTCAATAATTGCAATGCCTTTTCTTTGTTTTGAAGTTGTGAACGCGTCTCGGTATTATCGATGATGATACCTGAAGGTTTGTGTTTCAATCGAACCCCGGTTTCAACCTTGTTCACGTTTTGTCCACCTGCACCTCCTGAACGGAAGGTGTCCCAAGAAATATCTGCTGGGTTAATGTGAATGTCAATGGTGTCGTCTACTAACGGATACACATAAACACTCACGAAAGAAGTGTGACGTTTTGCGTTCGAGTCGAACGGAGAAATACGCACTAAGCGATGCACCCCGTTTTCACCCTTCAACATACCAAATGCAAAAGGGCCTTCGAACTCGAGCGTGCATTGCTTAACTCCTGCAACGTCTCCTTCTTGAAGGTCGAGTTCTTTTACTTTATGGCCGCTCTTTTCACCCCACATGATGTACATGCGCATGAGCATACTTGCCCAGTCGCAACTCTCTGTACCACCTGCTCCAGCAGTAATTTGAAGCACAGCACTGAGATTATCTTCTTCAGCAGAAAGCATGTTTTTAAACTCAAGCTCTTCGAGTTCTGCAGACGCAAGTTTGTATTGCTCATCGAGCTCAGACTCGTCTACTTCGCCTTCTTTGAAAAATTCATAAAGCACTTGAGCGTCGTCAACCGAAGATTGACATTTCTGATAAGCATCTGTCCACAATTTTTTATTGCGAATTTGCTTCATGGTTGCCTCGGCCTTTTTCGGATCGTTCCAAAAGTCGGGGTCTTGTGTTAGTTTTTCGTCTTCACGAATTTGGAGGAGTTTTACCTCCACGTCAAAGATACCTCCCGAGCGCTCTCGTGCGCTCTTTCAGTTCGTTGATCGCGTCAATTGTTATCGCCATCTGGAATGAAATTTTATAGCGCAAAAGTACGTCAATTAATCTGAAAACGTGTCAATATCTTCACTCATTTCACGAAGAACCTTAAAGACTTCCTCTGTCTGAAAACCTTTTCGAATCAGGGCTTTCGCCGCATACTGATTTTTTAACCTTCCTTTCTTTTCATATTTCTTTTGAAGGGCAGGAAGTAGCGCTCGTATCTGAAGCGAGTCTGCCTCACTCGGAAGATTTCGAATCGCATCTTGAATGTTTCGGGGAGAAACTCGTTTTGATTTTAGATGCAACTCAATTTTCCGCTTGCTCCATTTTCGAAATTCGAAATGATCGTGAGCAAACGCTGAAGCGAAGCGCGATTCGCTTAATAAATTCAGTGTAATTAATTCCGACATGAGTTCTTGTCGGTCTTGTGACCACACTCCGTATTGAATTAATTTCTTTTCTACATCGAACGGCGCGCGTTCCGCCTTGTCGCAATACCGTTGAATTTTCAATCGGCATTTCGCTAGATCTATTGGCGCTTCGTTTTGCATTTTTCGAAATTAGAAAGAATACTTTATTTGGTGTGAAATGTTGAAAGGAATTATGAAATTTCTTTGTTAAATTTGTGAGAGAATCGAAGATAGAAAAATGAAAGAGGAATTAATAGGCCAGTTGCGCGACTTACTTCAAGCCGAAGATATTATGTTGGTGCGTGATCAAGTAAAAAACATTCGCAGTAACTGGAAAGCTGAAAGCGTAAAAGAGCGCCAATTGCAATGGGAGCATTTCAAATCTGAAAATGCAGAAGGTGCAGAAGCTGATTTTGTATACGCTCCTCATGAATTGGAAGGGACGCTTCAAGAATTACTGAAAGAATACGAAGACAAAATTCAAGTAGCTGGCAAAGCGCTTGCACAAGAGCGTTCGCGTAATTTCGAAATAAAATCTGACTTGTGTGATCGCATGGAGCGACTTACTAAGAACGAAGAAAATATTGGAAAAGCTTTTTCTCTTCAAAAAGAAATAAAAGAATATTGGGACAATACAGGTGATGTTCCTGGCGATAAATACCCTGCGTTGATTGATCGTTGGCACAAATCGAATCAAGACTTTTTCTATCACATTAATATTTACAAAGAACTTCAGGCGAACGATTTAAAAGTCAATCAGAAGTTGAAGGAAGAGTTGATGGAATTAGCGAAAGGACTTTCAACTATTGAGTCTATTAATGAATTGGAAGTTGAAGTAAGAAGGCTTCAGCGAGAGTGGATGCTTATTGGTCCTTCTCCTAAAGAAACTTTCCAGCAAATGGGCGATGATTTCTTTGGAGTATTGCGAATTGAGCAAGAACGCGTGCAGGCTCATTACGATGCACTAAGCGCGAGCAGCAACGAAAATTTATCGAAGAAAACACTTCTCATTCAGCGCATGAAAGAGATTCTTGAATTGGATCTTTCTCAGGGCAACAGTTGGAACAAGTGGACCGAAGAAGTTTTAAAACTTCAAGAAGAATGGAAAACCATTGGTTGGGTGAAGAAAAAAGAGAACGAAGAAATTTGGCAAGAGTTCCGAGGTTTATGTGATTTGTTCTTTACTAAGCGCGGAACGTATTTCGAATCTCGCAAAGAAGTTTACGAGAAAAATAAAAAAGCGAAAGAGACCATCATAAACGAAGCGAAAACGCTTCAAGACAGCAGCGACTGGAAATTGGCCACTGAAGGAATTAAAAAGCTTCAGGAAAAGTGGAAACTGGTTGGTGGTGCAGATCCTAAAGAAGAGCAAAAATTATGGCAGCGCTTCCGTTCTGCTTGCGATATGTTCTTCCAAAGAAAGAAGGAACACTTCGGTGAGTTAACGGGACTTCAAGAAGAGAATTTAAAATTGAAAGAAGCCTTGCTTGCTGAAATAGAAAACACTCCACTTACTGGCAATAACAACGAGGACTTGTCTATGCTTCGTTTGTTCAACGAACGTTGGCAGGCATTGGGCCATGTTCCGAGAGAGCATTACGCTAAAATGCAAGCGCGTCACAAAGCTGCTTTCGACGATAAGTATGGCAAACTAAATGCTGATCGCAAAGAGGCAGATATGACCCGTTACAAATCGCGCATAGAGACGATTAAGTCTACTGGAGATAAAGGGCTGAGCAGAGAGAAGATGATTTTGCGTGAAAAGATTGATAAGTTGAAAGGCGATATCAAATCATACGAAAACAACATGGGCATCTTCACCGGTAAAGGTGCAGAAAGCATGCGCAAAGAAATTGAGAAAAAAATTGTTGCTGCGAAGCGTGAGATTTCAGAAATCTTAGAAAAGATTTCTTTGATTCCGAATTAATAATTCAAGAATCTGGACATAAAAAAACCTCGGAAGTTCCGAGGTTTTTCTTTTTTTACAATTTCTATTTAGTGCTGAGCACGGTGTTTGAAATCTTCGTAAGCCAAACGTTCAATTTTCAAAGAACAATTCGCTTGAACCACTTTCATTACACCATCTTCATACAACATGTCATAAACATTCTTTGCTTCTTCTTGCTTCGCAAGAGTTTGCTTCGCTAATTGATCTAGACGCTCTTCGTCCACAGGCATACCGTATGACTTGAAACGATCTACTAATGACGCTTTCACGTAATCCATAGCATCATCGACAGAAACTTTGATTTCGTTTTCTTTGATGATTTTGTTTTCAATCAACTGCCACTTCAATCCGTTTGCATAGCCTGGGTATTCCATTTCCAACTGCGCCATTTCAATAGGCTTCTCGTTGGTCATTAGAATGAAACGCTTCAAGAACTCGTCAGGTAATTCAATAGAAACCATATCAACGATATCCTTTGCGAAGTCACGCTTGAACATCCACTCTGAATCTTTTTCGAACATCGCAACTAAGTCAGCCGTTACGCGCGCTTGCATTTCTTCTTCAGATGTTACAGTGCCCGGAGCGAATAGCTTGTCGAACAATTCCTGATTTAACTCTGCAGGTTGCATGCGCATAATCTCAGAGATGATCACTTGAAATTTCGAATCGATATGATGAAGGTCGTGATGCGTAACACCTAACATACGAGAAAGATCTTCGTGATCTGCATTCAATAAAAATGGATCTACAACAGCTATCTCTCCGATATTCTTCCCAACGAACAACGCTTTTGTTGCTTCGTCTTTGATGTATTCCAAGAAGATGGAACTCTTGTTTGAAACACCGCCTTCTTTCACAGAACCGTCTTCATTCAACTCGGCAATTTCAGCCATGATCATGTCTTCCGACTCTGTAACTTCTGGCTTAGACAATTGACCGTGACGACGAGCGTACTCCTTCATTTGACGAGAGATTAACTCTTCGTTCACATCTACTTCGAGCTTCGTGAATGTTTTTGACTTGTCTAAATTCAAATCGAAAGTTGGAGCATATCCAATTTCGTATGTGAAGGTAAATGTTGATGGGTTGTCCCAATCTCCAACATCATCGCCTTCCTTTGGAATTGGACTACCTAATAACTCAAGTTTGTTTTCAGAAACATAATTTCCGATAGCATCTTGCAGCATTTTATTTATTTCGTCGACCAATAATGATTTTCCGAAACGTTGTTTCACTAAAGAGGCAGGAACTGCACCTTTGCGAAACCCAGGTAAATCAACACGCTTACGATAAGTCTTTAAGGCCGTTTCGTAAGTCTCATTGTAATCAATAGGGTCAAGAGTCACCTTCAACTCTCCTGTAAGAGAGCCGGTGTTAAGTTGTTCAATATTCATAAAGATAGATTGTTCTTCCGTTGAGGAAGTATTATTCAGCTAAAACCATTACTTGGTTGTTCAATACCTCAACGGTACCGCCAAGCACATCAAAAGTCAATTCTTTGCCTTGAGCATCTTTCACTCGCACGCTTCCTTTTTTCAACGACGAAATAAGGGGGGCGTGATTGTTCAAGATTCCCAATCCACCTGAACTTCCAGGAAGGAAAACATATTCTGCTTCTCCTTGGAAGAGGACGGTTTCTGGGGTAATTATTTCAACGCGCATAATTGCTCTTAGTTCTGTGATTCAGCCAACATTTTCTTACCAGCTTCAATAGCTTCTTCGATGGTACCTTTCAAGTTGAAGGCAGCTTCTGGAAACTCGTCACACTCTCCGTCTAGGATCATGTTGAAACCTTTGATTGTTTCTTCAATTGGAACCAATACCCCTGGGATACCGGTGAATTGCTCTGCCACGTGGAATGGCTGAGACAAGAAACGCTGCACTTTACGAGCGCGGTATACAGCCAATTTATCGTCTTCAGATAATTCGTCCATACCTAAGATCGCAATAATATCTTGTAATTCTTTGTAGCGTTGTAGAATTCCTTTCACACGTTGAGCGCAAGTGTAGTGCTCGTCACCAACGATAGCTGGAGTTAAGATACGAGAAGTAGAATCCAATGGATCTACCGCAGGATAGATACCTAACTCGGCAATCTTACGACTTAATACCGTTGTTGCATCTAAGTGAGCGAATGTAGTTGCTGGCGCCGGGTCAGTCAAGTCATCTGCAGGCACGTATACCGCTTGAACAGAAGTAATAGAACCTCTTTTCGTTGAAGTAATACGCTCTTGCATAGCTCCCATTTCAGAAGCCAACGTTGGCTGGTAACCTACTGCTGATGGCATACGACCTAAAAGTGCCGATACCTCAGAACCTGCTTGTGTGAAGCGGAAGATGTTGTCAATGAAGAAAAGGATATCACGTCCACCTGATTCAGCATCTCCATCACGGAAGTATTCAGCAACTGAAAGACCGCTCAAAGCAACACGCGCACGTGCTCCAGGAGGCTCATTCATTTGTCCGAACACCAATGTTGCTTGGCTTTCAGCAAGAGCTTTCATATCTACTTTAGATACGTCCCATCCGCCTTGTTCCATTTCGTGCACGAATGCATCGCCATATTTAATAACGCCAGACTCAATCATCTCGCGTAACAAGTCATTTCCTTCACGGGTACGCTCACCAACACCAGCAAATACAGAAAGACCTGTGTATGCTTTCGCGATGTTGTTGATCAACTCCATGATCAATACGGTCTTACCTACTCCGGCACCACCGAACAATCCAATTTTACCACCCTTAGAGTAAGGTTCAATCAAGTCAATTACCTTAATACCTGTTAAAAGGATTTCAGTAGCGGTAGACAAATCTTCGTAACGAGGAGCAGCACGGTGAATGGAGTTGCCATTTTCGTTGCTTACTTCTCCGATACCATCAATCGCTTTTCCAACAACGTTGAACAAACGACCTTTGATTTGTTCTCCGGTTGGCATGGTGATGGTGCGACCAAGAGCCACAACTTCAGCACCTCTTTGAAGACCTTCGGTTGCATCCATTGCGATAGCACGAACTGTATCTTCACCCACGTGCTTTTGACACTCTAGGATTAGATCATCTGCGCCAGAACGCTTGATAGCAAGGGCATCTAGGATGTTAGGAAGCTTTTGACCAGCAGGGAAAGAGATATCTACCACCGGGCCAATAATTTGAACTACTTTACCATTTTGAGTTGACATAGAAAGATGTATTCAGTTTGAATTTCGGGCGCAAAAGTAATACAGGAACTCGAATTTTTCACTGAAAAATGTCTTAATCTGCCATTTTTTATTTAACACCTCGAAAATAGCGCTAGGGCAATATTTCCGACCAAACTACTTTAAGCAGTTCAAACCGCCTTCAAAAGACCTTACTTTTGCACCATCATTGACCAAAGCATGAATAACCAAGGAAATAATTCTGAAGAATCCCTGAATTCGTCTAATCTATTAGTCGTTGTATTCAAGTGGAGAAAACATCTGTTCCTCGTAACAGCCGCGGCAGCAATAATTGCGGCAGCAGCTTCCTTTCTGATTACAGAAAAATACAAAAGCACTGTTGTGCTTTTCGCATCGCAGCAGCACAGCTTCGGGGAGCAACTTTTAGAAGATGTGAAGAAATCTGACGTATTGGCCTACGGAGAAGAAGAAGACGCAGAGCGTTTAATGCAGATTATTAACTCTGATCAAGTTCGAGGAAGAATTATAGAGAAGTACAACCTGTGGGAAGTCTATGACATTGCCAAAACAGATCGCGGAGCGAACACTTTAATCGGAAAAGAATACAATGAAAACGTTTCTGCTGACTTAACTCGATTTGGCTCTATTGAAATTACGGTTCTGGATGCTTCGCCGGAGCGCGCTAGAGACATTGCCAATGACGTGGCACAACTTACAGACTCGGTGAGTAACCAAATGCGCAGCGACCGTGCTATGTCGGCTTTCTTGTATGCAAAGTCCTCGCTCGAAACCCTTCAAACCGAAATAAAAATTCTTGAAGACTCGATGCAGTATCTTCAAGAGAAAGGCGTATACAGCTACAAGGATCAGATTGCCTATTTAACGGAACAGTACGGAACAGCTATTGTGGAAGGACACCCTGATCGCGCCCAGGAAATTAAAGTGCAGATGGACTTCCTTTCAAAATACGGAACGCGTTACAAGAAAATTGAAAGCGAAATTGACGGCGGATATGAGAAAATGCAGATTCTACGAAAGCGTTTTGATCTGATGAAGATTGATGTTGAATCTGACATCTCCTCTCACCTTGTTGTAGACAAGGCCGCGGCGGCTGATAAAAAATCGTACCCCATTCGATGGCTAATTGTCGTGGTAAGTGCTATGGCTACATTCGTCTTCGGCGTAGTGGTGATTTTAGTTCGCGACAACATTGAAAAGTTGAAAAAGGCGTAAGCAGTGAAGGCCTTCACAGCACTTATTCAAAACAAACCAATTCTATTTTGGGGAAGCATCTTCGCTCTTACGCAAGGGGTTGCTGTTGCTTTTGAAATGTACTTTCTCTTCATTCTTCCTGCTGCCCTATTTGCCTTGTGGTTGGCCATTCACAAAATCGAATGGGTGTGGTTCTTCAGCATAATGGCCACTCCTTTGAGTATTAATCTTGAGGAAATGGAAGTGGCTCACATTGGCATGTACCTGCCTACTGAACCCATCATAGCGGCTCTTTTACTTTTGATGATTTTCAAAATCATTTCCGGAAAAAGCGCAGACCGAAGAATATTCAAACATCCTTTCACCTACATTATTGGCTTGTATTTGCTGTGGATGGTGTTCACCGCCGTAACAAGCGAGTATCCCCTTGTCTCATTTAAATTCATTGCTACACGACTTTGGTTTATCTCGGGATTTTATTTACTTGGCGCTCATCTTTTCCAAGACCTTTCCAACATAAAAAAATTCTTCGCGAGTTATTTAGCGCCACTCTGTATTGTAATAATTTACACCGTAACACGACACGCTCAATTCAATTTCGACAAAGAAAGTGCGCATTGGGTTATGGAGCCTTTATTCAAAGATCACACGAGCTACGGTGCTGTTTTGGCCATGTTTTTTCCAGTTGCCATTGGCTTACTTTTTTTGAAAAAGAAAAGCCCCTTGGTGACCTTCTTAATATACGCTGCCTTACTCATTTTATCCATTGGACTTGTGCTGTCCTTCACACGCGCGGCATGGGTTTCTGTGGTGGTTGCATTTGGAGTTCTACTAATTATGATGCTTCGCATTCCACTGAAATATGTATTCTACGGGGTACTTATTTCAGGAAGTGTACTTTATTTTTCGTGGGACACGATTCAACAGCAACTGGGGCAGAACAAACAAGAGAGTAGCGACAAATTAGATGAACACGTTTCCTCTATTTCAAATGTGTCTTCTGACGCTTCAAATTTGGAACGATTGAACCGATGGCATTGCGCTATGGAAATGTTTCAAAGGAGGCCAATAGTGGGCTGGGGACCTGGGACTTATCAATTCGTTTACGCTCCGTTTCAACAAGCGAAAGATCGAACGATCATAAGCACGAACAACGGTGATGGCGGTAACGCACACAGCGAATACTTGGGTCCTCTTGCGGAAGAAGGGGTATTGGGAATGCTGCTCTTCATTTCAATTTTTGTGTATACCCTTGTGCTCGGATTTAAATTGTTTTATGCTGCGGTGGAAAAAGAACACCGAGCAATTATTGCCAGTGCGTTCTTAGGATTAATAACGTATTTCGTGCACGGCACCTTGAACAATTATTTGGACACGGACAAGGCATCGGTGCCGTTTTGGGGATTCATAGGAATCTTAGTTGCAATGGATTTGTTTCACCTGAAGAAACAAGAAGAGGCTATTTCCAACAAATAGCAAGAATGGCTACATCATCGTTGAACAAACATTCGCCGCGGAAAACATTTGCTGCATTCTCAACTGAAAGACAAACATCCTTGGCGTGTGAGCCTTTCATATTTCGTTCAATGCCTTCAATTTCGAAATAATCTCCTTCAGCATTGTTCACTTCAACAAGCCCATCTGTATAGCCCAACAAGACATCTCCTGAATTAATCTTTTCTTCGACCGCGCTCACTCTCGGCAATTCTGGAAGCATTCCCAATCCAATTGAAGTAGCACCGAAATGTTTGAATTCACTTGCTGTTTTAAATACAGGTGCGTTGTGACCGCAGTTTACATATTCCAACTCTTGAATTTTCGAATTGTAAACAGCTAGAAAAAAGGTGATGAACTTTTCACCTTGAACGGCATCCCAAACACGCTTATTCAACTTGTTCGCGAGACTAACTAAATCGGGACGTTTCTCTTCGAATGCATTTCGCACATAAGCTTGGAAATTCGACATTAAAAATGCCGCAGGCATTCCTTTTCCAGAAACATCACCTAAACAGAACACCCATTCCTCCGGAGAAATTTGAAAGACATCGTAATAGTCTCCACCCACTTGTTGGTGAGCGCGATAAATTCCTTGAACATTCCAAACCGCTGTATCTGGAAAATGATTGGGTAAGAGCAATTGCTGCATTTCTGCCGCTAGTTCCAATTCCTTTTTCAATCTTTCTTGTTGAACCAAATTGGTCAGCAATCTTTTATTCTCGAGAGCAACACTAAGCACCGATGTTAAAGTTTGAAGGAAGCGCATGTGCTTCACGGTAGGACTCATTCCGCGCGCATCCTCAGCGTTATCTCCTGCAAGCGCAATAGCCAGTGGTTGATTGTTGTGCAATACTGGTACAACTACATCATAAGACTCATGTGAAGCATCTTCCGAAAGCGCAACGCCTTTATTTGTATGAAAAAAGTCATCGGTCGGAATAACAAATTCTGAAACGTTCATGTCGCCATATTGAAGCAAGCATTGCCAATCTTCTCGCTTAACAAAGAGGGCCAATTTCTCAATACCCAAATGCGTTTGTACAATATTTTGAAATTGGAAAATCAAATCTTGCTCTGAACTATTCGCATTGATAGCTTCAGTTAATTCAAGTAGCGCATTCAATTTGAAGTCGCGTTGTTTTATTTTCGATGAGAGTCGCTCAGTATTTGACATCTTTGCAAAGTAACAACAAAGTATTCAATGCGCATTGCTTTCACGGGCCCAGAATCGAGTGGCAAAACAACCCTTTCCAAATGGCTGTCATCAGAGCTTTCTGATTCTGACTACATCCCTGAATTTGCTCGCGAATATCTTGAAGAACGAAAAATTGTTCGAGTCTGTGAAAATGATTTCACTCAGATTGTAAAAAATCAATCTTCGCTTTTTAATAAAATAACTTCGAGCAACTATCAAATTTTCGACACCGATATTTTCGTTCTGCGAATTTGGAACGATGAAGTTTTCCTATTGCAATTACCTGAACTTGAAATTGTCCCTTCGTTTAACATGGACATTCACTTTTTGTGTGCACCTGATGTTGAGTGGGAGGTTGATCCACTTAGAAGCTCGCCGGCTCAAGCAGAGAGAGAAAGATTATTTGAAAAATATAAAATTGAACTTCGAAATTCACAAGTAAAATTTATAGTTCTATCAGGAAGCTTAGCTGAAAAAAAATCCTTAATTCTATCCTCGGTTCGAAACAGTTCCATTTAAAATCACCAGCGCGATAAACACTCCTGTAGCATCAGCCAACACATCGAACCAATCAAAAGAACGATCGGTAGTAAAATAGAATTGATAGTATTCCAGAAGAACCCCTGCGCATATCCATACTGTAGCAGACCTCAGCTTCCCCCATCCCGAAAAAACAGCAAGCGCTGTTGCAACAAAAAACATGAACGCGTGAACAAATTTATCAGGGCCTAAATTCTCCCAAAAAGATATTTTCGGGAAGGATTTGCTAGGCATGGCGTGTAGGCCAAAAACAACAACTGCCCACAAAATGTGAGCAGCCGTTCTATATTTTTTTGGAAGATTAACCCACCAAAGCTTCATAAGCTGCAGCGTCCATTAAAGAACTAAGGTCAGCTCCTTCTGATAATTTCACTTTGATCATCCAACCGCTTCCGTATGGATCGTTGTTCACATGCGCAGGATCAGCTTCTAATCCAGCATTTACTTCAATAACAGTTCCTGAAACTGGCATAAACAAATCGCTAACGGTCTTTACCGCTTCAACTGTTCCGAAGATTGCATGTTCTTCTAGGCTCTCACCTTGAGTTTCAATTTCAACAAATACAATATCACCTAATTCGCTTTGCGCGAAATCTGTAACGCCTACAGTAGCGATATCGCCTTCAATGCGAACCCACTCGTGGTCTTTTGTGTACTTTAATTCAGCTGGAAAATTCATTGTTTTCAATATTATGTGGAACAAAAATAAGGGAAGTTTGAAGTGGAACAATTAAAAATAAGACTAACTTTCACCCAGACTTTATGAAAATGGAAATTACTGCATACGTTGTTTTCTTGCTTCTCGCCATTGGCATGGCTTCGGGCATGCTTAGCGGATTTGTTGGTGTTGGCGGAGGACTTATTATTGTCCCTGCTCTTGTCTACTTTCTCGGCTACACACAACTTCAAGCGCAAGGGACAAGTTTAGCTGTTCTCTTGCTACCGGTAGGTTTTCTAGCCGTGATGCATTATTACAAGCAAGGAAATGTAAACACTACAGCTGCCCTTCTCATTGGTGCAGGCTTTATTTCAGGAGCACTCTTCGGAAGCAAATTCGCACACAATATTCCCATTGCTAAAGTGAAATTCGGATTTGCGCTTGTTATGCTTCTTGGGGCGTTGAAGCTGCTCTATGAGTCAAGTAAAGTTTTGTTCGGTTCGAATTAATTCACGCCGTAAATCCGCTCCATAACTTTCCCGAAGGCATAGATGTCTTGGAATGAATTGTACATCGGAACAGGTGCCATACGAATGATGTCTGGTTCGCGCCAGTCAACTACTACGCCTTCCTTGGCCAATACCCCAACAAAATCTTTTGTTCTTCCTTCCAAACGAATAGAAAGTTGACAACCTCTTTCATTCGCATTTCGCGAAGTCAATTGTTCAACAGGAACTCCTTTTGCTTTCAACCCATCAAATACAAATTCCAAATAAGCAGTAAGCTCTTTCGACTGTGCGCGCAATTCATCCATTGATGTGCGATCAAATAGATCTAAAGCTGCACGATGAGCAGCCATGCTTAAAACCGGAGCATTACTCATTTGCCATGCCTCTGCTGAATGCGTTGGATCGAAATTTTTCTGCATCAAGAATCGAGTCTCTGCTTTGTTGCCCCACCAACCCGCAAGACGCAAGACCTCTTCTCCGTGATGACGTTCATGCACGTAAATTCCAGAGACTCCGCCAGGACCGCTATTCAAATATTTATAACTGCACCAACAAGCAAAATCAATGTCCCAATCGTGTAATTTCAAATCAATATTTCCAGCTGCATGCGCCAAGTCTAAACCCACCTTCGCACCAACATCATGACCTGCTTTTGCAAGCGCTTCACAATTAAAATATTGTCCGCTGAAATAGTTCACGGCACCGAAACAAACAACAGCGAGCTCATCACCTAACTCATTAATTTTCGAAAGAATGTCCTCTTCACGAATCAACACTTCTCCTTCGCGAGGCTGCATTTCAACTAAGACATCTTCCGGATTTAATCCATGCAGCTTCGCTTGTGATTCGAAGGCGTATCTATCGGAAGGAAAAGGTTTATGTTCGAATAAAATCTTCGTTCGTTTTCCAGAAGGACGATAAAAACTAATGAGCAATAAATGCAAATTCACCGTAAGTTGATTCATTGCTACGACTTCAGAGTTCTTTGCGCCAACAACGTTTGCAAGCGATTCAGTAAGCACCTCATGATAATTGAACCAAGGACGCTTCGCATCGAAATGTCCCTCTACTCCAAACTTTTCCCAATCACTTAATTCTTGAAGTAAATACTCCTTCACACCTTTGGGTTGCAATCCGAGTGAGTTACCCGTGAAGTATAACATAGGAATTCCGTTGTGCTTCGGAATGAAGTATTCTTCACGCAATGCTTTCAACGGATTAGACTCGTCTTTCATTTTCGCAAACTCCGCTGTATTCTTCCAAGCGCTCATAAGCCGTATTTATTTGAATGCAAATTTAGTGGAAGCTCAGTAACTATCTTTGCATGAATTAAATGATAAACGTGAATAAAAGTAACCTCTACCCAATTCTATTCATATTTGCATTCTGTGCATGCGAAATTCCAACAAAGCAATCGCCAACAACTCCAGAAGCTAAAATAGAAATAAAGAAAAAAGAGATTAGCTATTTCAACGACAGCATAGATTCTACCTTTGAATTAGAACCTTTAGACACTTCGGTTGCTGTTATTGAAAAATTATATTTCGACAGGGACGAAGAAAATCCTGAAGGCATTTTCACTTTCAGAGGAGGTAATCAGCGGAATTCTCCTGTTCGAGGAAAAGTCAATTCAAAACCAAAAAGCATTCGTATTGATTGGGAGTTCAAAACCGCAATTGATTCCATGCGCGGGAATTTTGGCTATTGGGGCGGAGGCGCCGGCTGGACGGGCCAACCCTTGGTTGTGAATTGGAAAAAAAATGAATTGGCTCAATTACCGAATCTTAAACCTGAGTTTTTAAATCGAAATGAATTAAAAGAAATTATCCAGATTTCACTTTCAGGAAATATTTATTTTTTGGATTTCGAAACCGGAATTGAAACTCGTCCGCCACTCTCTATTCGAAATCCAATAAAAGGAACGCCGAGCATTGATCCTAAAAACAAAGACCTACTCTATGTTGGTCATGGAATTCCACACAGAGGGGAAATGGCCTGGCGCATTTTTCATTTAAAGAAACAAACGCTTTTACACGAAGAGTTTCTTCCGTCAAGATTTGCATACCGCAAATGGGGAGCATGCGACGCCTCTCCATTGATTGACACAACAAGTTCAACCATGATTTGGCCAACTGAATCAGGGGTAATCTATCGTCACGATTTCAGTAAAAATTTATTCGACAAAATTGAGCAATTCAGATACAAGCTTTCTGATTCGCATTACCAAGGAATTGAATCCAGCCCAAGCGCATACAAGCAATTGGGTTACTTCACCGACAACGGTGGAAATGTTATCTGCGCCGATTTACGCAACATGAAACCGCGCTGGCATTTCTTTAACATAGATGACTCGGACGCCTCACCAGTTATTTCAATCGAAAATGAAATTCCTTATATTTTAATTGGAAATGAAGTAGACAAGCAAGGCGCCGAGGGATTTGGTTATTTGAGGAAAATAAATGGACTAACAGGAAAGGAAGTATGGCATTTCGAAAAAAAATGCTATTCTTCCATGGGCGAAAAAGTTAACAATGGAGGTATGCTTTCAACCCCATTGCTCGGAAAAGAAAAAGCTGCAGATATCATCTACACTGTATTCTCACGCACAGATCTGCACGGCGCCGGTATGCTCGTCGCTGTAAACAAAACCAATGGTAATCTTATTTTCGAAATTCCACTTTCGAGATACAGCTGGGTATCTCCTATTGCAGTGTATGATCAAAACGGTGCTCCAACCTTGTATGTTCCAACTGTAAATGGATTCGTCCTGTTGGTCGACGGACTTACAGGCGAAGTTATGTTTTCCCAAGATATGGGGTGTATTTTTGAATCATCTCCCATTGCTTGGAACAACAGAATAATTCAACCTGCACGAGGAAATAAAATCTATAGCTTTGTAATCGAATGAAAACTAAACTAACATTATTTCTTGTCCTAGTAACCTGCATCGCATTCGGACAAAAATCAAAATTATTCAAAGTTGAAAACAACCGGGCTGCATACCACTACTGGTGCTACGAGCCGGAAAATTACAACGCTAATAAGGACAGCCTTTGGCCTGTATTTGTATTTCTTCATGGCCGAAGCTTAAGCGGAACCGACTTAAGTTTAGTTAAGAAATATGGATTAATTGCTGAGGTGGAAAAAGGAAGAAAATTCCCGGCAATTATTATTGCCCCTCAAGTGAATAATGGCGAATCGTGGAGCCCCGATAAGGTTATTTCTTGTTTGAATGAATTAGCCAAAACACATCGAATAGATACAACAAGAATTTCAATTACAGGTATGAGTTTGGGAGGGTACGGATCACTTTATACCGCAGGAAAATATCCCGGCAAATTCTGCGCTGTAGCTGCATTTTGTGGTGGAGGAAAAGCAAAAGACGCTTGCAATCTGTCTACAATACCTGTTTGGGTTGCGCACGGAAAATTAGATCGTGCCGTTCCTTTCGGGGAGTCTTATGAAATTGTAGAGCGAATTAAATCATGCGATTCAAAAAATGTGAAGTTCACTGTTTTCGAAACCCACGACCACGGGACATTGGAGCGCATGTTTAGAACGACAGAACTCTATGATTTCTTCCTGAAAAATCAAAAAGGGGAACCAACATACTTCCCTCCTTTTCAAAAAAAATCGTTGAATTAAACCAGGGTATTGGTCGGGGTATTCGGAAAAATAACCCAGGGCTTGAAGCTTTTAGCTTCTTCAAATTCCATTTGCGCGTAGGAGCAAACGATAACAATATCTCCTACCGTGCATTTCAATGCAGCCGGACCATTCAAGCATATTACACCACTTCCTCTTTCGCCTAAAATTATATAGGTTTCAAGGCGCTCGCCATTTGCACAATTCAAAACTTGAACGCGCTCGCCCTCTATCATATTTGCAGCTTCCAATAGAATTGGGTCTATTGTTATGCTGCCTATATAATTCACATCTGCCTCAGTTACAGTTACTCGGTGAATTTTTGACTTTAAAACCTGAATAATCATAGGCGGCAAATTTAATCTTCATTTCTCATCTTAGCGCCATAATTATGAGAAAGATTTTGAATATTCTGTTGAATTGTTGGTTTCCGCGCGTGTGCAGCGCCTGCGACCGAAGTCTATCCTTGAAGGAAGAAGGAATGTGTTTCTTCTGCAAACAATATCTTCACCATACAAATCACTTCGAAAGAAGGAGTAATACACTTTTTGTGCAGTTATCCTATCGCATGTCTCTGCACAGTGTCCAATCGCTTTATTTCTTTCAACCTAAAAGCATTGAACAGCGGGCGATACATGAACTCAAATACAAAAAGAACATGCAAATTGGAAATTTCTTTGGGAAGGAAATGGGCAAACGTTTATTGAAAACACCTTGGTTGCATGACGTTGATTTACTGATACCCATTCCTCTGCACAGGAACAAAGAACTCGAACGCGGGTATAATCAATCGCGCGTTCTCTGCGAAGGAATATCTGAGGAAACTACGCTTCCCATTTCAATGGTTTTAAAAAAACAAAAAGCTGGAAAAGGCGCCACCAAAGGAAACCGCATGGAACGAATGAATAGCCGGAAGATTGAATTTCAAATCGAAAGTAAAATTCCACCGAACGTAAACCACATCTTAATTGTAGATGACGTGATAACGACTGGCGCTACGTTGGAATCGGCCTTTCAGGTTATTCGAAAAGAGTTTCAAGGTAAAATTTCAGTGGTATCTATCGCTCACACCTTTTAATCCTATCTTTGGGTGCTTCAAATTCATTCATCATGAGCTATCTCTTTAAAAGAATTTTTATTTTCATCCTCTTAACCGCTCCAACATTCGCATCAGCGCAAGTTCAACAAGGCCGCGTTTTATTAATGAATGGAACGATGGTAGAGAATACACTGTGGGAAGAAAAAGACGGCCTAATTTATATTTACGACCAAAGAACGAATCTCTTCGGTAAAGAAAAAACATATGCTATTGAATTGAACAAGAGCGAAATTTTCAGTCTTTCAAACGGAAGCAAAGAACAAATTCTTTATTACCAAGACACTATGCTTGGAGACTATTACACCACAGAAGAAATGCGCATGTATTTAGCTGGAGCTGGCGATGCAAGAAAAAATTACAACGCCCGCCACATTAGCGCAATCGGATTTGCTTTATGTGGTGCAGTCGGATATTTAGTTGGCGATGGTCTCCTCGTATTAATCGTTCCACCAATTACCTACGCCGCCATACAATACGTTGGAAAAATTAAAATCAAAGAGAAATACATGTCGGATCGAAACTTCAAATACAACGATTTGTACGCCGAGGGATTTGAGCCACCAGCGCGTTCTCGAAAAATGATCCGAGGCGCTCTAAGCGGACTAGCAGGTTCGGTTACTGGCGTTTTGATTTCCTTAATCAAAAACCAATAGACGTGTTCATAGCATTGCTTCAGAGTTTATCTCTGGCGGGCGCCTCTTGGTTTCTTTTGAATACCGCTAACCCACAAACTCTCTTTGAAAACACGTTGTTATCCCTAGCGGTATTTTATAGCTATTGGGTTGCTCAAAAACTTCATCAAGCTGCTTATTGGTTGCCTTTATTAGTCATCGCAGGAACAATTACCCTTTCACCGAACGTTCATTCGGTTTTAATGTTGCTAGTTTCAATATTTACTGTTATCTATTTCCTTCAACATAAAATTTCATTTCGAAAAATTCCTTTATTGAAGAATATCACAGTTGCCCTATGTTGGTCTATTCTCATTGCTATTCCAGACACCAAAGAAATTTTTCAGTTAGGTGGAAGTGTGTTCTTTACAACTTTAGCCCTTTCGCTTTGCATTGATTTCGTGCAGCGAAAAGAAGATGAAGGCAAGGTTGAAACGGTTCCGCATATTATCGGAAATAACCTTACGCTTTTCTTCGCTTTGATTTTTGCAATGATCGGACATCTATTTATGCCCACTGCATTTTACATCGGAATTTTCGCGCTTGCCCTGCAGGCGGGACTAACCAATCTCCCTAAAGAAAATCAGCGCGAAGCCCTTCGCGAACTTCCTTACCTCGCCTATGCGATAGGAATTTATTTGCTGTAAACGTGATCTAAGGCGTCGCAGAAATCTACTATTGCCTTTTCGATATCCGCATCTGTGTGTGCGGCAGAAACGAATCCAACTTCATATCCGCTCGGACCTAAATAAATTCCGCGCTCCAATAAAAATCTGTGAAACGGCGCAAACAATTGTCCGCTGTTCTCTGGAATTTCATCCATTCGTCGTATTGATTTTTCCTTCGAAAAGGAAACCCAGAAAATACTTCCCATGTGGAAGATTCGGAACACGTAATTCTTTTGATCGGCATGTGCTTGAATAGCATCTACCATCTTCTTTGTTTTTCTTTCCAATTCTTCGTAGAATCCGGGCTTCGCACATTCCTTCAGTTGCGCTAGACCCGCTGCCATGGCCACTGGGTTTCCAGAAAGTGTTCCAGCTTGATAAACAGGACCGTCTGGAGCAATCTGAGACATGATTTCTGCACTAGCACCGTAGGCACCTACAGGCATTCCCCCTCCAATAATTTTTCCGAAAGCCAAAACATCGGGTTGAATTCCATAATAGCCAGAAGCTCCTTCAAACCCTAAACGAAAACCACTAATCACTTCATCGAAGAGCAATACAATTCCTTCACGCGTGCACACTTCACGAAGGTGTTTCAAAAACACACCGTCTTGAATGAGCAGTCCGTTATTTGCAGGAACGGGCTCTATAGCCACAACAGCAATTTGTCCTCGATACATTTCAACGGCTGCATCAAACGCTTCGATATCATTCAACGGAACAACAATTGTTTCGTTTACATAAGCTTGCGGAATACCCGCGCTGCTCGAGGTTCCAAGTGTAGCCAAGCCACTTCCAGCTTTCACCAAAAGTGCATCTACGTGACCGTGATAACACCCTTCAAACTTCAATACTTTATCTCTTCCGGTATATCCTCTAGCTAAACGAATAGCACTCATAGCTGCTTCCGTTCCGCTGCTTACAAATCGAATTTTCTCTAAGTATTTATGATGTTGTAAAATGAAAGAAGCTAATTCATTCTCTTCTCTGGTTGGAGCGCCGAAACTCGCGCCCTTAGCGGCTGTTGTGCATATTGCTTCAGTAACTAAATCGTTCGCATGACCCAAAATAAGTGGTCCCCAAGAACAACAGAAATCAATAAATTCATTTCCATCTGCATCCCAAACATGCGAACCTTTTCCGCGCTCAAAAAATATGGGATTTCCTCCTACCGACTTAAATGCGCGAACCGGAGAATTAACACCTCCCGGAAAATATTTCTTCGCTTCAACAAAAAGTGCTTCACTGTTGCTCTGATTCATGGTGCAAACTTACGCTTGAACGAGAAAAACAATGTACTTTTGCTTGCCACATTTTTTCCACTTCTTACAACAACTATTTTTTGTTGAATTGAATGAAGACGAAATAAAGTCATTTACAATAACTATGAGCAACCTAAGCGATCTGCCTGTATGGATTTATTTAAGCAATGGCTTTATCTTGTTGATATGTCTTTTACTGGCTGTTTTGAAAAAAATCAAGTGGCGTGATGCAATTAAATATTTTGCATTTGCCGCACTTGCAATTGGCTTGCTTTATTGGGCTTATAAAGGCGTTTCCATTCATGACATTGTTGGACAAATATTAAACACTCATTGGATATGGATTGTAGCTGCATTGGTGATTGAATACGTGTCTGTCATTTTCAGAGGAATTCGTTGGAACCAATTGTTAAAACCACTCGGGCACAAAGCAAATACTTGGAACGCCATTCACGCTGTCGCCTTTGGCTATTGCATGAACGACATCGTACCAAGAAGTGGCGAGGTAGCTCGCTGCACCTTACTTTTCAAATCAGATAAAATTCCAGTATCGACTTTAGTTGGAACTGTTATCGTTGAGCGTGTGATAGACATGGTTATGTTCGGACTGCTTCTGCTTTGGGGAATTTTACTCTTGCCTTCTACGTTGTCTTCGTTAATGAATGAAACTAAAAGTCCCGGATTCTCAATGGAATTAGGAATAGCCTTAATCGTTCTAGCGGTTATCGGAATCGTTGTGTTACGTTATATTTTGAAACACACGTTCAAAAATAAATTCATTGAAAAATTCGCTGAATTCATTCGATGCACGTGGAAAGCTTTTTTAAGTGTTGGTAAAATTGAAGGCAAATTCAAATTCATATTCTTGACCGTTGGAATTTGGGGCGCGTGGTTACTCATGACTTGGTTCAATCTATTAGCTGTTCCAGGATGCGAACATATGGGTTTAAATGAATCTGTGTTCTTAATGATTTGCGCGAGCTTGGCCATGCTTGCGCCAACGCCTGGCGGATTGGGTGCATTTCATTCTATAACTATTATTGGATTTATCGTGCTCGGATATGCAGATGAAAGCAATGCATCTACTTCCCTACTCGGATTAACTTTCGCAACAGTTTCTTGGTCGACAAGAACATTGATGGAAATTTTATCTGGATTCGTTGGTTTCCTTATTGTATCGTATCGCATTAAATATGGAAAAACTACTTCAACAAATTAAGGCGTGGCGTGAAGCTGGAGACACCATTGTTTTTACCAATGGCGTATTCGATATTTTGCACGTTGGGCATGTTACTTATTTGGAGCAAGCGGCTGCGCTAGGCAACAAGCTTATTGTAGGCGTCAATAGCGACGCTTCTGTTCGCAGCTTAAACAAAGGTCCTGAACGCCCCATTAATCCCGAATGGGCTCGCGTACGCGTGCTTGAAGCACTTAGATGTATCGACGCCGCAATCGTATTTTCAGACCACACTCCACTCGAATTAATTCTAACTATTCAACCAGATATTTTAGTGAAGGGTGGCGATTATGATCCGAATGAAACGGATGAGCTCATCAAGACATACATCGTTGGCTCGAAGGAAGTAAAAGGTGCTGGTGGAAAAGCCATTGCCATTCCTTTGGTTAAGGGATTTTCAACAACGAATATTCTCAGTAAGCGATAAGCTTTGGAAATTCTAGCCATCCTCTCAAGTCTTGCATACACCGTTCTCTATCTTCTAGAATCGGCGTGGTGCTGGCCTTTGGCTATTATCGGTAGCGCAATTTATTTTTATTTATGTCGAAAAGCCAACCTGCAAGGAGAGAGCTGGCTACAATTGTTCTATGTTGGCTTCGCGGTGTATGGTTGGATAAACGCCACCACTGCTTTTAACCATCCTGAATGGAAGATATTACATCACATTCTTTTCTTATGCGGTGCAATTGTTCTATGGCAATTGCTTTTTCTTATCTTGAAAAAAAGAGATTCGGCACTTCCTCAACTCGACGCATTTGTTTTATCGTTTTCGCTTGCCGGAACAGTTTTGCAAATCTTATATATTGAAAGCAATTGGTTCTACTTCATTGCGGTTAATTCCATTTCGATATATACCTATTGGACACGTGGATTGAAGAACAGCATTGTGCTTTACCTCGTATACCTAGGCCTAAGTATTTACGGAATTATTCAGTAAAATCTTCGAAAAGAAAATCGTTGTATGGAAAACGAACGATGTGAATTTCGCGCGCACGATTGTATAAGATTTCACGAAATTCTTCCACATGAATTTTCTTTGCAGCACTCATGAATACAACATCTTCAGAACCCATGCGCGACATCCAAGACTCTTCCAATTCTTCCAAAGAATAATTCTCAATGGTCTTGGGTGTTAAGTCGTCTTCCTCTTTTTCAATAAATGAATAAGCATCGATTTTATTGAAAGCGAGAATCATGGGCTTATCACCCGCTCCAATTTCTTGAAGCGTTTCCATAACCACCTTGTAATGATCTTCAAATTGCGGATGAGAAATGTCTACAATGTGCACCAACAAATCTGCTTCACGAACTTCATCTAACGTGCTCTTGAACGATTCAATCAATTGGTGAGGGAGTTTTCGAATGAAACCCACTGTGTCACTTAACAACAATGGTAAATTCTTCACCACAACCTTTCTCACCGTAGTGTCTAATGTTGCAAATAATTTGTTTTCCGCCAACACTTCACTCTTACTCATCATGTTCATGATGGTAGACTTTCCTACGTTGGTATATCCAACTAGCGCCACACGAACCATGGCTCCGCGATTTCCGCGTTGCGTTGTTTTTTGACGATCAATGACTTTTAAATCTTCTTTCAACTTAGCAATTCGATCACGAATAATTCTTCGGTCTGTTTCAATTTGAAGCTCACCCGGACCGCGCATTCCAATACCCCCTTTCTGTCTTTCCAAGTGCGTCCACAAGCGCGTTAGGCGCGGAAGCAAATACTGATACTGTGCTAATTCAACTTGAACTTTCGCATGAGCGGTTTGTGCGCGTGCCGCGAAAATATCGAGAATCAAATTGTTTCGATCTAAAATCTTCACCTTGTGATCATCGTCGTTGAATAAGTTCTCTAGGTTACGCAATTGAGAAGGAGAAAGCTCATCGTCGAAGATGACCATGTCTACTTCATTCTCGTAAACGAAATTCTTTATTTCTTCAATCTTTCCAGAACCCACGAAGGTTCTGTTGTCTGGGTGATCTAGGCTTTGCCAATAGCGCTTCACACATAACGCATCTGCTGTGGTTGCCAAAAACGCCAACTCGTCGAGATACTCTGTCAGAACATCAATATTCTGTCGCTTATTCACTATCCCAACAAGCACACAGGTCTCTTGGGGTTTCTTCGTCTCTTGTAGTTTTGCCATTTTATCTTCCCGACAACTTCATGCAATATGCTGTAAGCGCATCAATTTCTTGAACGGTTAGCATACTTTCAAAAGGAGGCATTCCTGCTTTTCCGTGTGTAATCTGATTTTTAATTTCTTCAGCCGAAAGCTGACTAACTGTGATGTTCTTCGCTCCGCTCAATTGAAGATTTCCTTCACTGCCATGACACGTTGCGCAGCGCTTAATGAAAAGCGCTTGTGCATCAATAGGGCCTTCCGTTTTTGGTTGCTCTGAACACGCTTCGAAACAAAGCGAAAAAACAAAAGCTACCAGCGAATAAAGCAATACGTATATAAACTTCTTGTTCATTCTCAATGCATGAATGCCATTTTAGACCAGTAGCCCATGTAGCTCATGGCAACAATGCTAATCAATAAACCCAATCCGTAGAATATAGCAATCTTCTTCGCACGCTCACGTCCGTTCGCTGCACGCTTTGCTTTTGAATATCCAATCGTGATAAACACAACAGCAAGAATCATCATTGCAGGATGCTCAACTAATTTCTTACGTAGCTCTGGAGTTTTCATAATGTTGCTGTTGCTCATGATGTTCACTACCAACAAAACCAATCCCACTAACAACTGAACGTGAGAAAAAATTAAGGTAAACAAAACCAATTTACTTGGCTTGCCTGAAACGGTTTCGTTCTTCTCTTTCACCAATGAAACAACAATGGCTAAAACCGGAAGAAGTAACAATAAATAAGGAAGTAAAATGTGTAGATGTTTGAAACCCGTTTGCATAATTATTAATTTTCTTCAAATCTAATCTTCTTTTTGAAAAACTCCACATCTTTGTGCCCAAGAAAAGACTATGAACAAGATTATATACAACGTAACAGTTAGCGTAGACCCTGGAATTCATGAAGAATGGATAACTTGGATGAAAGACATTCACATTCCCGATGTCATGAGCACGGGTAAGTTTCTTCAAAACCGAATTCTACGCGTTCACGGGGAAGAAGAAAATGGAGTCACCTATGCAGTTCAATACACTGCAGCGAATAGAGGGGAGCTAGATTCGTATTTCGCGGAACACGCGCCTCGACTTCAAAAAGATCATGTAGACAAATATGGCAACAGTGCCGTAGCTTTTCGAACCATTCTTGAATTGCTACACGAATGTTGAGAGTTGTTATTCTTCTAGAAAAAAGACTATTTTTACACCACTAATTACTGAGAGACAATTTATTGAAATGAGTGCTACCCTTCAGCAAGAAAAGCTAAACATGCGTGTTTCGCAAATGGCCGAGAATCTTATTGGTTCTGAAATTATTAAACTAGGCGGAGAAATTCGTGACCGTATTCTTCAAGGAGAAAAAATATACAACTTCACTATAGGAGATTTCAATCCGCAAATTTTCCCTATCCCTTCTGAATTAAAACAGTTCATCATTGATTGTTACAACGAAGATTTAACGAACTATCCTGTTGCCAACGGGGTAGTAGAACTGCGCAATGCTGTTGTTCAGATTCTAAAAGAAAAACAAGGTCTCAATTATTCTGCTGAAGAAATACTAATCGCTGGTGGTGCGCGTCCTATCATTTACGCCATCTTCCAAGCTATCGTTGACCCTGGTGACAAAATTGTTTTCCCGGTTCCCTCTTGGAACAACAATCACTACACCCATCTTTCTCACGCGCATCAAGTGTTCGTTGAAACACTTCCTGAAGACAACTTCATGCCGAATGCAGACTTGCTAAAGGAACACATTGAAGGGGCTTCCTTGCTCGCGCTTTGTTCTCCTTTGAATCCAACAGGAACCGTGTTTTCTAAAGATCAATTGGAAAGTATTTGTGACATGGTTTTGGAAGAAAACGCCAAGCGCGGAGCGGATGAAAAACCATTGTACGTGATGTACGATCAGATTTATTCGTTGCTCACTTTCGGAGATACGGAACACTTTGATCCTGTTACCCTTCGTCCGGAAATGAGAAAATACACCGTCTTTGTAGACGGTATTTCGAAATCACTCGCTGCAACAGGCGTTCGTGTGGGATGGGGATTTGGTCCTGAGTTTATCATTGATAAAATGAAGAGCATTCTTGGACACGTAGGCGCTTGGGCACCTCGTCCAGAGCAGATTGCAGCAGGAAGGTATTTGCAAAATATTTCATTGCTCGACAACTATTTGACTTGGATCAAAGAAGAATTACAAACGCGTCTGAACGGATTTTATTCCGGATTCGAAAGCCTACGCGAAAAAGGATTTGCCGTTCGTGCTATTCCTCCAGCTGCTGCCATTTATCTAACGATTCAATTTAATTTAATTGGAAAGAAAACGGCTGATGGATCCGTGCTTGAAAACACAGGCGACATTACTTCTTATATTTTGAATGAAGCGAAAGTGGCAATAGTTCCTTTCCGCGCTTTTGGGTCTTCAGATGATTCGACCTGGTATAGATTAAGTGTTGGAACGGCTTCTCATGAAGACGTTACCCAATCTATTGCTTCGTTAGAAGCAGCGCTTTCGAAGTTGTCTTAATTAAATGTGATGATAACCTTCACCACGAATAATGGAGAAGGCTCTGTACAATTGCTCCACTAAAATTATTCTGACTAAGTCGTGTGGAAAAGTCATGTCAGACAAGCGCGCTTGTTCGTTTGCGCGTGCGTATACTTCGTCCGAAAACCCATGTGCACCGCCAATCACAAGCACCCAAGATTTGGTTCCTGCGAGTTGTTTCTTTTCGATATGCTTTGAAAAATTAACTGAGGTGAATGACTTTCCTTTTTCGTCTAACAGACAAAGAAAATCTTCCGTTTTGAGTTGCTTAAGAATAAGCTCCCCTTCTTTGTTCTTTTGAATATCTGAGGTAAGACCTTTCGTTGCTATGTCTTTTAATTCAACATATTCGAACGTGCAGTAATGCGGCAGTCTTTTGGTGTAGCGCGCAATTCCTTCCTTAACGTAAGGTTCATGCGTATGACCAATGACCAAGACCTTCACTCTCATTCGCGACGATCTTCTCTGTTCTCTTTAATATCTTGCTTTTGCAATGGATTGCCCGCAAAACCGCGATATTCCTTGCGCTTCAAAAACACATCTGTCGCAGTAAATATGGCTGCGCGCAAAGAGGCCTCATCGGCAGTTCCTTGGCCAGCCAAATCATAGGCTACGCCGTGATCGGGAGAAGTTCTTACAATAGGCAGTCCGGCAGTAAAATTGACCCCGCTATCGAAAGCCAAAGCTTTGAACGGCGCCAATCCCTGATCGTGATACATCGCTAAAACTGCGTCGAACTTCAAATAAGCTCCTGATCCAAAAAAACCATCGGCGCCGAAGGGTCCGTATACATGAAATCCTTTTTCAACTTGATCACGAACCACCGGAAGTATCACATCTTTCTCTTCGGTTCCAATTAATCCGTTATCTCCAGCATGTGGATTAAGCCCAAGCACCGCAATACGGGGAGTTGGGATACCAAAATCGCGCTCAAGACTTTCGCGCATA
The DNA here is from genome assembly GCA_947466425.1 of Flavobacteriales bacterium. GTDB lineage: Bacteria > Bacteroidota > Bacteroidia > Flavobacteriales_D > Sanyastnellaceae > CAIZGX01. Next base: position 16,699 of record CANIBZ010000011.1, on the reverse strand, counting down.
ATTGCCAACTTCTCTGTAATTTTTTCTTTCGTAATGTTGGCACTTACCTCTTTCAACGGAACGTGTCCTGTTACAATTCCAATCTTCAAAGCAGGGCTCACCAAGAACATTAAAACTTTTTCTGTACCGGCCATTTTCGCTAAATATTCTGTATGTCCAGGGAAATTAAAATCTGCGTTTTGAACATTGTCTTTATTAAAAGGCGCTGTCACCAGCACATCAATCTTATTCGATGCCAAATCGCTCGCTGCCATTTCCAAACTTCTACGAGCCATCTCTCCACCTAGTGCAGTAGGCTTTCCCCACTCTATATCTCCCTTGAATTCCTTCCAGCAGTTCACCAAATTCACTTTTTTAGCAACCGCGTCTTCTGCTGTTGAAGCATTCTGGTAGGTGAATTCTTCCATACCACCAATGCGTTTCGTTTGCTTAATTATTTCAGCATGCGAATAAATAACTGGGATAATGTTCTCGAGCATTCGGGTGTCGCAAAAAACCTTAATCACGGTTTCAAGCCCAACACCATTCATGTCGCCACAGCTAATTCCAACTTTAACTTTTTCCATATTCAAATGGTTTTCAAACCGAATGATTGTTCGGTTTAGTTAGCGTAATTCTTTTTAATGAAATCGTACAACAAACGCACGCCAACACCTACTCCGCCTTTCGTGCGGTAAGCATCTACCTTATTTTGGTAAGCCGGACCAGCAATATCAATGTGAATCCATGGATAATCTGTGAAGTGCTCCAAGAACTTTGCAGCAGAAATTTGTCCTGCAAATGCGCCGCCTAAGTTTTTCAAATCAGCCACATCGCTCTTCATCTCTTCACCGTATTCCTTCCACATTGGGAATTGAATGAGTCTTTCCCAAACTTCAAATCCACTGTCCATTAAATTATTCACCACCTTCTGATCGGCAGTAGCCATAACTGCGCTAGCGTAGGTTCCAATTGAGCGAACTGCCGCACCTGTTAATGTTGCTAAATCTATAACCAATTCCGGTTTGTATTTCTTCGCGTAAACTAAAGCGTCTGCTAAGATCAATCTTCCTTCAGCGTCTGTGTTCAATACTTCAACGGTTGTTCCGTCGCTAATTGTTAAAACGTCTTGCGGACAAACAGCATTTCCCCCAGGGCGGTTGTCTGTTGCAGGAACCAAAGCCACAACGTGAACAGGAAGCTTGTTTGCAGCAATTGCATAGATTGCACCTACCACTGCAGCACCACCCGCCATATCGCATTTCATTTCATCCATTGAACCCGGCGTTGGCTTCAAGCTTAATCCACCTGTATCGAATACTACACCCTTTCCAACTAAAACAATTGGCTTTTTGTTTTTCGCGTTCTTTGGTTTGTACTCCATGATCGTGAAGGTAGGCGGATCAATACTGCCCTTATTCACACCAAGAAGTCCACCCATTTTAAGTGCTTCAATTTGCTTCTTGTTCAAAATTTGAGTTTTGAATCCGGCTACTTTTCCAGCCTTATTCATCTCCTCAGAAAATTGTGTCGCTGTTAAAAACGAAACAGGTTCGTTAATGAGCGTGCGAGCCAATTCTGTTGCTTCAACAATGTTGTGAAGCTCTGTCCATTCTGCTTCAGTTATTGTAGCGTCAGTAACAAAGATTTTTGAAAGTGTATTTTTCTTATTTGATTTTTCCTTGAAATACTTCAAGAATTGGTAGTTGCTTAAAGCAGCTCCTTCAGCCAAATACCAAGCAGCCTTCTCGAAGGTACTTTGATTCACAATGTGTAACGACTCAAGATTGGTCTTGTTCACCGCAGCTTGAATTTCAACACCTGTCTTACGCATAGACTCTTTCGCTTCTGCGTTCCAAGTGCCTTCGATAGCAACAAAAAAATGCTTTTCGGTTAAAGATGGCATTAACACGGTGTTGCGATTCACGTTGATTTCGCTTTCTAGAAAAGTCAACTGCGCCTTTTCGAGTTTCAACTTCTTAACCTCTTTCTTGTTGAAAAGCGTTACGACTACGTCTGCGTTTTTAGGCGCTTTGTTACTGATTTTTGCCATTGTATATTTCTATTAATTCGGAATAAAAAAGAGAGCTTTTTCGGCTCTCTTCATTTTTATAATGTTTGCTTTACTTCTACTTCTTCGAAGGCTTCTATTAAGTCACCTTCTTTGATGTCGTTGAATTTATCAATGTTCAGTCCGCATTCGTATCCTTTCACCACTTCCTTCACATCGTCTTTGAAACGTTTCAATGATCCAAGGAGTCCTGTGAAGACAACTATTCCGTCGCGAATTACACGAACACGGCTGTTGCGACTAACCTTACCTTCTAGCATGAAGCAACCCGCAATGGTTCCAACCTTGGTAATCTTGAACACTTCACGAATTTCAGCAGTACCAACGACCTGCTCTTCAATGCGTGCAGACAACATACCTTCCATGGCCTCTTTAATTTCTTCGATGGCCTTGTAGATAATGGAGTATAGCTTAATTTGAATTTCTTCGTTCTCTGCAATCTTACGCGCACTTTGACTTGGACGAACTTGGAAACCAACAATGATTGCATCGGAAGCCGATGCCAACAACACGTCTGATTCGGAGATTTGTCCAACCCCTTTGTGAATAATACTTACTTGAATCTTCTCTGTACTTAATTTTTGCAAAGAATCTACCAATGCTTCTACCGAACCATCTACGTCTCCTTTTACAATCAAGTTCAATTCCTTGAAATCTCCAAGAGCAATACGACGACCAATTTCTTCGATGGTCAAGTGCTTCTTCGTACGAACACTTTGCTCGCGTTGAAGTTGTTGACGCTTCGTTGCAATTTCGCGCGCTTCACGCTCATCTGCCAAAACATTGAATCGATCACCCGCATTCGGCGCACCTTCAAATCCTAAGATTGAAATAGGTGTTGCTGGTCCGGCCTCTTCAACCTTTCCACCACGCTCGTTGAACATAGCACGCACTCTACCGCTGAACTGACCAGCAAGAATTGGATCTCCAACACGCAGTGTTCCCGCTTCAACCAAAAGGGTTGCAACGAAACCACGTCCTTTATCCAATGATGATTCTATAATTGTACCTATGGCTCGTTTCTTCGGATTCGCTTTTAGATCAAGCATTTCAGCTTCAAGCAATACTTTTTCAAGAAGCTTGTCGATATTCATTCCTTTCTTAGCCGCAATTTCTTGCGTTTGGAACTTTCCACCCCACTCTTCAACCAATACATTCATTTGAGAAAGTTGCTCTCTCAAGCGTTCCGGATTGGCATCCGGCTTATCCATTTTATTGAATGCAAAAATCATTGGAACACCAGCCGCTTGAGCGTGACTAATGGCCTCTTTTGTCTGAGGCATTACACTATCGTCTGCTGCAATTACAATGATGGCTAAGTCAGTTACCTGAGCACCACGAGCACGCATAGCGGTAAACGCTTCGTGACCAGGAGTATCTAAGAACGTTATTTTCTTTCCGTTTGGAAGGGTAACGGTATACGCACCTATGTGCTGCGTAATTCCACCGGCCTCACCCGACAATACATCTGCTTTACGAATGTAATCGAGAAGCGAAGTTTTACCGTGGTCAACGTGTCCCATTACAGTAATTACTGGAGGACGTGTTTGAAGATCCTCTTCGTTGTCTGCTTCTTCCGTAATCGCATCAGTAACTTCAGCTCCTACAAATTCAACTTGATATCCGAAATCTTCTGCAACGATTGCAATGGTTTCAGCATCTAAACGTTGGTTAATAGAAGCGAAAATTCCTAACTGCATACATGCCGCAATAATCTCTGTAGCGTTGCGTGACATTAAAGTAGCCAATTCACTTACCGTTACGAACTCGGTTAATTTCAATACCGCATTCTCTTCAAGCATGCGCGCTGCTTCTTGTTCGCTACGTCGGGCTACTTGAGAACGCTTGTCTCTTCTGTTCTTTGAAGATTTAGATTTACCACCAACACCAAGTCGCGCAAGGGTTTCTTTAATCTGATTTTGAATATCCGTCTCTGTTGGAGCAGCTTTCGGCTGAGCAACATAAGGCGTGCGAGTAGGTTTGTTCGCATTTTTCTTATCTATCTCTTGTTGGCGACCAATATCTACTTTCGAAATGCGCTTACGCTTGCGCTTCTCTTTGTTTTCAGCAGCCGTAGCGGCAGGTGATTTCTTTTCAGGAGTTGTTGGAAGAACAATCTTACCCATCAATTTAGGGCCTGCCAACTTCTCTACATTCACGCGAATTATTTCCTTCTCCACAACCTCTGGCTTTACAACCTCTGGCTCTGGAGTTGGCTCTGGCTTTGCCACAGGGGCCGCAACCTTCGGAGCTTCCTTCTTTCCTTTTTTCGGCTCTTCCTTCTTTGGTTCTGCCGCTTTCTTTCCGCGTTTCGGTTTTTCTAATGCAGAAAGATCAATCTTTCCCACAACCTTAACTTCGTTCGGATTCCGTTCCTCAGGCTGTGTAACAGCAGGAACTTCTGCAGGAGTTTCCGTTTCTACAACAGATTCTACTACCTTAACATCTTCTACTTTTGCAGGTTTCTCAGTCTTGGGAGCGACAGGCGCTTCAACAGGTTTAGCCTTCACTTTAGGCTTTTCAACCACAGCATCCGGACGCTTGAATTTTGCCAAATCAATGTCCGACAACTCCTCGCTCTCTCCGTCCTTCCTTTTTTTATTGTCCGAGATACTCAACGACTCGCGCGACTCACGCAATTTCGTTGCAGCTGCTTGAACAACCTCTTTCGCTTTTTGGTCCGTAGAAAATTCAGCACAAAGCATATCGTATACTTCGCCCTCAATTTTCGCCATTGGATTATTATCTACTGCAACTCCCTTTTTCTTCAGGAATTCAATAATGGTATCCTTACTAACATTTAAGTTAGTAGCGGCCTTACCTAAGCGTTGTGGTCCTTTTGTTTCTGACATAAATCTATTCCCGTTCCTTAAAAAATCTATTTAACACATTTTTCGTGATTAAGCACTTTTTTGACTAGCGAAACGAATTTTATTCGAACTCAGATTTCAAAATACTCAACACTTCATCAATGGTTTCTTCTTCTAAATCTGTACGCTTAACCAAATCTTCTTTCGGAATCTCAAGAACTGAACGAGCAGTATCGCAACCAATCGATTTCAATTCATCGATAATCCAGCTATCGATTTCGTCAGAGAATTCTTCCAAATCCACATCATCGATGTCGACATCTGTTTCACGATAAACATCTAACTCATAACCGCACAATCTTCCGGCAAGACGAATGTTATGTCCACCTTTTCCAATTGCTAAAGACACTTGGTCTGGCTTTAAAAACACATCTGCCTTCGCATTGTCTTTATCAATGCTAATACTTGAAATTTTCGCTGGTGCAAGCGCACGTGCAATTAACAAGTTCTCGTTTGTTGTGTAATGAATAACGTCTATATTTTCGTTTCGTAACTCACGAACAATTCCGTGAATACGTGAACCTTTCATACCTACGCATGCACCTACTGGATCAATACGATCATCGTAGCTTTCAACAGCGACTTTAGCACGCTCACCTGGTTCACGAACAATTTTCTTAATGGTAATTAAACCGTCGAATACCTCTGGAACCTCTTGCTCGAATAACTTCTCTAAGAATTCAGGAGCGGTACGAGAAAGGATAATTTGAGGACTGTTGTTGCGCAAGTCTACGCGATAAACAACCGCACGAATCGTATCTCCTTTCTTATAAAAGTCAGAAGGAATCTGCTGATCCTTCGGCATAATCAATTCGTTGTTCTCGTCATCAAGAACAAGAATCTCACGCTTCCATACTTGGTAAACTTCACCAGAGATAATTTCTCCAATGCGTTCCTTGTACTTCTGATAGATATGATCCTTCTCGAGTTCTTGAATGCGGTTCTTCAACACTTGACCCATAGCCATAATGTTTCTGCGACCGAAATCTTCGATTTTAATTTCTTCGATTAATTCTTCACCAACTTCAAGATCTTCTACAATCTTTTGAGCCATGCTCACTTCGATTTCAGCAACCTCGTCATCAAGTTCTCCGTCTGGAACAACCTGACGCGTGCGCCAAATTTCTAAGTCGCCACGTTCTGCGTTAATAATTATGTCGAAGCCATCTTCAGCGCCCCAGCGCTTTACAATCATAGCTTTGAACATTTCCGCCAAGATGTTTGTGATCGTCTCGCGGTCGATGTTTTTGAATTCTTTAAAGTCTGCAAAAGACTCTATCAGGTTTAGTCCTTTCATAATGACAAGGTTAGTTAAAACGTATTACTACTTTGGTTTCTTTTATGTTATCAAATGCCAGGGTGACTGTTTTTTCCACCCATTCTTTTTTCTTTTTTCCCGGAAGCGCCTCTTTTTCTTGGTACTTCAATACAATTCCAGTCTCACTTACTTCGGCTAAATCGCCTTCGTACTTCTCTCCTTCACCCACTTTCACTTTAACTGTTCTTCCAATATTCTTAACATATTGTCTATGCACCACCAATGGTTTTCCAACTCCAGGGGAAGAAACTTCCATCGAGAAATCCTCTTTTTCACGATCCAAAGAAGATTCAACATGTCGGCTTATTTTCTTGCAATCCTCCACATTCAACCCTGAATCTTTATCGAGTAGCACCTCAATGGCATTGCCCGGACGAACAGAGATAGAAACTATAAATGCATCGGACAATGTATCCGTTTCGGCTATCTTGGCATTCACCAATTTTTCTATTTCTGCAACTGTTATCATGGCTAAAAAAAAGAGGGGTTAAAACCCCCTCTCTCGTTGTTCAATTACTTAATTTCAGTTGCAAATATAGGCATTTTTCAACAATAAACCCAAATATCTTCTACCTAGACCTTTTTTCTGTTAGTAAGTTGAATTGAGAGAGCCGCTAATGCATTGTTTCTTTGCAAAAACTCAGAGCATGAATGTATTAATCTTAGGTTCCGGTGGTAGAGAGCATGCTTTCGCATGGAAAATTTCACAAAGCTCACTTATTCACGACATCTTCATTGCTCCAGGAAATGCTGGAACGGAGGCTTTTGGAACCAACCTTTCCATTGACCCTTCAGATTTCAAAGCAATAAAAAAGGCCGTCATCGAATACGGCATTAAAATGGTTATCGTAGGTCCTGAAGATCCGTTGGTGAAAGGCATTGTTGAATTCTTCGAAAAAGACAAGGCACTTACAGGTGTTGCGGTAATTGGACCTAATTCAATTGCAGCCCAGTTGGAAGGGAGCAAAGACTTCGCAAAAAAATTCATGGCAAAGCACGGTATACCAACCGCTAAATACGGATCGTTTACTCATGAAACCTTAAAAGAAGGCCAAGCCTACCTCGACACACTGAAAGCACCCTATGTACTGAAAGCTTCAGGACTGGCGGCAGGTAAAGGAGTTCTTATTATTGAAGATTTAGCACAAGCAAAAAAAGAATTGAAAGCAATGCTTTCAGACAAAAAATTCGGAGAAGCCTCTAGCACGGTGGTTATTGAAGAGTTTTTAAAAGGAATTGAATGTTCCATCTTCATCATGACAGACGGAAACAATTACAAGGTGCTTCCTGAAGCGAAAGACTACAAACGAATTGGTGAAGGTGATCTTGGCTTGAACACAGGTGGAATGGGGGCCGTTTCTCCAGTGCCGTTTTGTACTCCTGAATTCATCGATAAAATTGAAGCGCAAATTATTATTCCTACCATGAAGGGATTGAAGGCCGACGGCATCGATTACCGTGGTTTCATTTTCTTTGGTATTATTAAAGTTGGAAATGAACCGTATGTCATTGAATACAACTGCCGCATGGGGGATCCCGAAACGGAAGTCGTTATTCCGAGAATTAAAAGCGACTTGTTGCATCTGTTCGAAGGAATAGCAACACAAACGTTAGGAGAATGTGACATTCATATTGACCAACGCTATTGCACGACCACCATGCTCGTTTCAAAAGGCTATCCAGAATCTTCAGAAAAAGGAAAAGAAATTTCAAATCTTGAAGATATTCATGACTGTATAGTTTTTCACGCAGGAACGAAAAAGAGCGGAACAAAAGTAGTTACCAATGGAGGAAGGGTGCTCACGGCAACCGCCTATGGAAGTTCACTACATGAAGCCATTGGAAAAAGTAACGAGGCCGCTGACACTATTTCTTTCTCTGGTAAATATTTCAGAAAAGACATTGGCAACGACCTTAAAAAACTAATCAAAGAGAAATAACTAATCGCAAAGCGAAGAAATCCCATTGACGTAGAATTTCACAACGTCAATTTCCTTCGCTGTTGAACTTCCAAGAAATCCGATGATAAGTTCATTGGTTATTTTCTCATTGTATTGCTTCAATAATTTATGAGAAATTGGCATGTACGTATAATGCCATTTTTCTTCAGAATAACCCGTGCGTTTGCTCTCTGCCTTGTTATCGTAGGTTTGACAAAAGCCAAAAGATGCAGCATTCTTTTTCAGCCATTCATATTCAAGCTTTCCTTTTCCTGAACTGAAGTATGCCGGGTCTACAGAATTAATATCTAGATCAGTTCCCCAATGATGTCGTGACGTTCCAGGCATGGAGCTATACTTCAAAATGTCCAATGCCGTTTCTTTGTCAGACTTAAAATTCGGTCTGCGACTTTTCCATTTGCGCTCCCAAATAGCCTTTTGCATTTCGAAATTTCTTCCACCAGAAACAACCTTTAAACTAATACCTGCCTTTTGAGCGGCAACCGCCATTGAATCAAATGCTGAATTTACTTCTTTTAACAAATAACAAGTCTTGGTGCTGCGGTTACTCGGAACTTGAATGAACAAAGCATTCTTTTCGTAATTGGTCTGCCCTAAAAGAAATCCGACTGAAACAGAATCAGACCAACTCGACTGACCGAATAACAAGTTAGATAAAAATAGTCCGCAAAATATCAATGTCGTTTTCATCATATGTTTCAAAGATAAGTATTCGAAGATTGGAATTCATAACTTCGCAGCATGAATCCATTTGATTTTAGCACATGGCTCCAATCCGCTTTACAAGAAGACATTGGACCCGGTGATTACACAACCCTTGCAACTATACCTGATAGCGCCATTGGCAAGGCTCAATTAATTGTAAAAGACAATGGTGTAATTGCTGGAATTACAATTGCAGAAATAATTATTCAGTCCTTCGATCCATCTCTAAAAGTTACAACATTCATTCACGATGGAGACGTTGTTAAGAAGGGTGACATTGCGTTTATTGTTGAAGGAAAAAGTCAGAGCATTACAACCATTGAAAGACTTGTGTTGAATGTTATGCAACGTATGAGCGGCATCGCAACCGAAACCCATCGACTTACACAAATGATTGCACATACAAATTGCAAACTACTCGACACTAGAAAGACAACTCCGAACTTTCGCTATTTCGAAAAAGAAGCCGTGCGCATTGGTGGTGGTTCCAACCACAGATATGCGCTCTACGATATGATATTGGTGAAAGACAATCACATCGATTTTGCAGGTGGAGTAAAACCTGCATTGAGTAAAATTTCTGAATTCATTAAAGAAAGAAACCTCTCGATAAAAGTGGAAGTGGAAACACGCAATCTTTCGGAAGTTGATGAAGTAATTGAAACGGGAGTTGCATTTAGAATTATGCTCGACAATTTCACTCCTGAAACACTTCGTGAAGCTGTTTTGCATATCAATGGTCGAGTTGAAACTGAAGCCAGTGGAGGTATCAATGAAAACACATTGGTCAGCTATGCTGAAACCGGAGTAAACTTCATTAGCATGGGCGCGCTTACGCACCATGTAAAAAGTTTCGATTTAAGTTTGAAAGCGATTAAATGAAGAAGAAAAAATTCACACGTTACGCTGCCTGGTTTTTTAAAGTTCGACATTTCCTCGAACGTTACCATCCATATGGATTCGGCGGATTAAACCTTTGGGAAATTTCCTCCTTTCTCGTCCTTGCATTTTCCGATGTGAAAACCACCATGCGTTCTGCAAGTATTTCTTTCCGCATATTTCTCGCATTCTTTCCTGCAATAATTACAATTTTTTCTTTAATTCCATTTATTCCTATTGCGAACTTCCAGGCAGATGTATTCCTTGGGATTAAAAGCATTCTGCCCGGAGACACTTTTCAATTTATTGAAGGCACACTCTATGACTTGATTAATAAAAAACAGTCTACTTTACTTTCTGTTGGTTTTGTGTTAATGTTTTACTACGCTTCTGCAAGCATGAACGCCATTATGCAGGCCTTTCAAAACAGTGAGCACATAGAAGTTTCTGCCCATCCCTTCCTAGTTAGGATTTTAAGTTTTATCATGATGATTGTCTTGGGAGTCATGTTTCTGCTCGCTATGATCCTCACTTCACTCAGCGAAAGCACTTTCCTTGCAATGCATGAAAAAGGAATTATTGGTGACAAAGGAATTATTCCATTTCTCAGCTTTGGCCAATGGTTCATATCCCTCTCTTTTATCTATTGTATCATTACTATTTTATACAACTCCGGAATGAACTTGCGTATTCGAAAGAACTGGAAATTCTTGAACACGGGCAGTGTTTTCACAACGACCTTGCTCATAGCAACTTCATACGGATTTAGTTATTTTCTAGAAAATTTCGCGCAGTTCAACAAACTATATGGTTCCCTTGGAACACTTATGGTTATTCTCATTTGGCTGAACTTAAATATGGTTATTCTCCTCGTTGGATTCGATCTGAATGCTCTGATTCGTAAAAAGCTAAGAGCAGCTCGATTGTCTAAACACAAGCTCTAATGACCAAAGCAATTGCCATTCATGGCTTTCTTGGGAATCATGAAATGTGGAAGGAAATTCTCCCATCCTATTCTTCTGTCTCTTCATTCACGCCGCAATTGGCCGGGCATGGAAATAACGACACTCAATCATGCGAATCGATAGAAGATTTCGCAGCACATATTCTTCAACAAATAGATCCGCAAGAGTCCGATGAGTACATCTGGATTGGTCATTCCATGGGTGGATATGTGGCGGCCCATTTAGCTAAATCTTTTCCATCTAAAACTATAGCACTCGCCTTTTTTCATTCAACCGCAGACGCAGACAGCGACTTGAAAAAACAAGACCGCCTTCGAGCCATTGAAGCCGCAGAAAAACACAAAGCACTTTACGCGGCCAATCTTATTGACGGGCTCTTTCACAACCCAAATTCACACCGCTCTGCAATCAACGAGCAACTCGAAAAAATTGAAGGTATGTCGGCTGAAAGCACCGTGCAAAGCCTACGTGCCATGCGTGAACGTGAGTCTTCCATTTCATTTCTTCAATCAGCAAATTTCCCAATATACTATTTCGCAGGGGCGAACGATAAAGTGCTTTCATTAGACAAAATGGAGGCCGAGTGGACCCTTCTTCCTTCAGCAAAAATTACCATCGTTCCTGAAATCGGACACATGGGACACATTGAAAATATTTCTGCAGCGAAAAAATTTATGGAAGAAGTACTTTCCGCGTTTGTTTCGTAAATTCACTACAAACTAACTTCTCAATTTTGCTCCATGTGTGGACGTTACGCCGTAGTTTCTAAAATTGAAGAAATTCAAAAAGCCTTTCGCGCTGAAATAGGCAAAGGGGTTGTGTTTAAACCCCAAGCCAATATTGGTGCAGGAAAACAAGGGCTCATAATAACCCAAGAAAACAAATCGGAAATTCGAAATTCAACGTTCGGGTTTACCCCATCTTGGGCCGACAAACCGAAGTATGTTTTGAACGCCCGCGCAGAAGGTGATCACAACAAAGACAACTCTTTCTTTTTTTCCGGTTCGAAGGGCATTCTCGAAAAACCGTTTTTCCGAATTCCCATTCGAAGAAAGCGATGCTTAGTCATTGCCGATGCCTTTTACGAAGGCCCTGAGCGCGGCGGATTATCTCATCCGCATTGCGTCTTCCTTTCAACTGGAAGAATGCCGTTTGCATTTGCTGGCGTTTACGACGAATGGAGAAACCCTTCAACGCAAGAAACATTACACTCCTTCGCAATAGTCACAACGGCGGCTCCTCCAGGAGTGCTGGAACAAATTGGACATCCACGTTGTCCACTTATCCTTTCCAAACAACAAGAAGAATTGTGGCTCGATCCGCATGCCCACCTTGCCGACATTACTTCAATTCTTCAGCCTGTCGTTGATCTAGAACTCAACGCTTATCCAGTAGGCACAGATATAAAAAGCATACAAGCCGAAGGTAGTGATTTACTGAAACCCACCGGCGATGCACTCCTTCCGGAAACCTCCTTCATCCTTCATCAACACATAGAATTGTTTGGAATGGGAGAATCCCGCGCGAAAAAAAGAAGAGCAAACGAAGGTCTTACCCTTTTCGATTAACCGTGCTCAACTCACATTCGTATTACAGTTTACGCTACGGAATATTAACCGTAGAAAACATCATTGACTTCGCATTACAAAACGAATCGGATGTTGTTTCACTTACGGAAATAAATTCCACGACAACACTTCACGATTTTCTTCGACTTTCGAAAAAAAATAACATTAGACCACTCTGGGGAATCGACTTCCGAAACGATGCTCAGCAAGTGTTTGTGGCTTATGCGAAAAATACCGCCGGAGTGAATGAACTCGCTACGTTCCTTTCAGAACATCTTCATGAGAAAAAAGAATTCGAAACACGAGCTCCACAATGGAAGAATTGCGTGACGATTTATCCGTTTGAAAATTTCAAAAAGAATTCATTCGATTTGAATGAAGAAGAGTACCTCGGCGTGACTTCCGCCGATCTTCCCATCTTCGAACGAAGTGAATGGAAATCGCAACGTGAAAAAGTGCTCGCCTTTCAGACTTCAACTTTTCAATCGCAGCGGCACTTCAACATGCATCAATTGTTGCGGTGCATAGAGAATAATATTTTATTGAGTAGACTTCAACCTCAAGATCAAGGAAAACGAAAAGATATTTTCCTTTCGGAAACTGAACTTCACGCTGCATTCGAGGTGGCGCCTGATTTGATTGATAAATCAAGGGCTTTCGCACAACAATGGTCTTGGAACGAAGAGGTGAATAACGCTGTTTCTAAAAATCAAAACACATTTACGGGCAGCCTCGAAGAAGACATGAGTCTGCTTCGACAACTCACACAAGAAGGTCTTGCTTATCGCTACGGAAAGGAACCGAACAATCATTCGGTTATTCAAGAACGTATTCAAAAAGAACTCGAAATTATTGAACAGAAAAATTTCGTTTCATACTTTTTAATTAACTGGGACATTACGCAATTCGCAAGAGATCGCGGATACTATTACGTAGGACGTGGAAGCGGTGCGAATAGTGTCATTGCATACCTGCTTCGAATTACAGACGTTGACCCCATTGAACTGGATTTGTATTTCGAACGATTCATTAATTTATACCGACAAAACCCTCCGGATTTCGATATTGATTTTTCCTGGACCGACCGAGAAGAAATTACTGAATATATTTTCAAAAGGTTTCAAAATGTTGCGCTACTCGGCGCATACAACACCTTTCAATACAAAGCCATTGTTCGTGAATTGGGAAAAGTATTCGGACTTCCCGTTGAAGAAATTGAATTTTTGAGCAGTGGGAAGTTCAATCCGAATGCACTCGACAAGAACCAGCAGAACGTCATGCGCTATGCCTCATTCCTACAAGATTTTCCAAATAGCTTAAGTATTCATTCCTGTGGAATTCTCATTTCGAATGAACCCATTCACAATTACACTGCTACGTTTCTTCCACCGAAAGGACACCCGACTGTTATGTTCGACATGGTTGTGGCGGAAGATATTGGACTTCACAAATTCGATATTCTTTCACAACGCGGATTAGCAAAAATCAAAGAAGCGGTTCAGTTAGTGAAAGAAAGATATCCGCTACGCGAAATAGATTTACATCAGGTTGCTCCACTCAAGCAAGACGAGCGCATCAAAGATTTACTTCGTAACGCGAAAGCCATAGGGTGCTTCTATGTAGAGTCTCCGGCTATGCGCATGCTGCTCACGAAACTTCAAGTAGACGATTACTTGGGATTGGTCGCAGCAAGTTCAGTCATTCGTCCGGGTGTGAGCAGCAGTGGCATGATGAAAGAATTCATTCATAGACATCGCGATCCGAAAGCGCGCGAACGCGCACATCCGCAGCTGCTTGCCATTATGCCTGAAACTTATGGCGTTATGGTTTATCAAGAAGACGTGATTAAAGTGGGTCACTACTTCGGCGGACTCACACTCGCTGAAGCCGATGTACTGCGTAGAGGAATGAGCGGCAAGTTTCGTGGAAGGGAAGAGTTCGAACGAACCAAAGAATCGTTTTTCGAAAAAGCAATTTCGAAAGGAAATGCCTTCAACGATGTTGCTGAAATTTGGAGACAGATTGAAAGCTTCGCTGGGTATGCCTTTGCGAAAGGGCACAGCGCGAGCTACGCGGTTGAGAGTTATCAGAGTTTATTTCTGAAAGCCTACTACCCCATTGAATACATGACAGCAACGCTGAATCACTTCGGAGGTTTTTACGACACCGAAATTTATGTGTTGGAAGCCATGAAGCACGGCGCAAAAATTTCTGCGCCTTGTATTTGGGAAAGCGATGCAACGTGTGTCTTGCATGGCAAAGAAATTATTCTTGGTTTTGGTTTAGTAAAAAGTTTAGAAGCCAACACCATTGCGCGCATTCTTAAACTTCGTCAATCTGATGGCATTCGTAGCATTGCGCAACTCATGGATCAAGCGCATGTGTCTGTTGAACAAATGAGCCTGCTCATTCGCATTGGTGCTTGCCGGAAATTCAACAAACCGAAAAAAGATTTGTTGTGGGAAACGCACTTTCATGGGAATCCAGATAAACCCGAAATGGGTCCATCTCTTTTCGAAGAGCCGGAAAAGAATTTAACGCTTCCTAAGTTTCAAGACGATTGGTTGGAAAACGCCTTCGACGAAATGGAGCTCATTGGATTTCCACTTTGCTCTCCCTTTGAATTGGCATCTGAAGAATTGACGGTTACCGAAGTAGCAGCGCAGCTTCCCTTCCACCTAAACAAAAAAATATCCGCTGTAGGCTATCTTGTTAATGTGAAGAAGACTCGCACCAACAAAGGAGAGCTCATGGGCTTCGGAACCTTTTTAGACAAAGACCTTCAGTTCTTCGATACCGTGCATTTTCCGAACAGCTCATCATTCGGAAACTTCCGAGGACGTGGCATTTACAAAATCACAGGAACCGTTTTGGAAGAGTTTGGGTCCTATTCCATTGAATGCACAGAACTTGAAAAAATCCCCTTCAAAAAAGATCCGAGATACATTTAAAGAAGTTCTATCAACCACGACATCTGAATAACTCCATTCAATGGTGAAAAAATTCTTGGGCAATTCTTTTCAAATTTGAACGTTACAATAAACACACAGATTCGAAAAAATTATGGAGTCAGCTATTTTATTTCTAGAAGCACCTATTGCTGCAAGTTCTGAAAAACTATCAATCACAGACTTAGTTCTTAAAGGTTGGTACATCTACATTCCGCTTTTAATCATGAGCGTAATAACCATTTACATCTTCGTTGAAAGATGGCTCACGGTTGCAAAAGCGAACAACGAAGATTCAAACTTCATGACCAACATTAAGCAATACATCAATCAAGGAAAATTGGATTCTGCTAAAAACCTTTGCGCAACAACCAACACGCCTGTTGCACGCATGATTGGAAAAGGAATTGCACGCATTGGCAAACCTTTGGAAGACATCAAAGGAGCCATTGAGAATTCAGGGAAATTAGAAATTTCTAATCTAGAAAAAAATACATCCATACTTGCCATCATCGCTTCTATTGCGCCGATGTTTGGGTTCTTAGGAACGGTTATCGGAGTTATTACAATTTTCCACGATATTTCAAACGTTGGTAAAATCGAAATCGGAGTGGTTTCGCAAGGTCTTTACATTAAAATGATTTCATCAGCTGCCGGACTAGTTGTGGGTATGTTGGCTTACGTGGCATACAACACACTGGTAACTCGCATTGGACGATTGGTTAACACCATGGAATCTCACGCTGTTGAGTTTGTAGACATTCTTGACGAACCCATGAACTAAAAGGACGCACCATGAACTTCGGAAGAAAACACAAAGTACATATTGAGTCTGGCATGTCCACGCTCTCTGACATCATCTTCATGTTGCTTATCTTTTTCATTATCGCGAGTGCCGGTGCTGTTCAAGAATTATCTGCGCAAATAGATAAGCCGCAAGCTGGAAATGGAAAAGAAAACGCAGCTGGACTATCTATAACCATTACAAAAGACATGGCATATAGTCTTAACGGAACCCCAGCAGAAAAAGCAACCATCTTGAATCTACTTCAAGAAAAACTAAATGCATCCGACGACAAACGTGTTCTTTTACGCGTAGATAAAATGGTTCCAACAGGAGAAACAATTGAAATATTTTCCGGAATTCAACAAATCGGAGGCACACCATTCATTGCAACTGAAAAAGGAAACTAATGAAAGAGGAAAAGAAAAATAAAATAATTGGTGCAGCCACAAGCGGAGGAGTTCACTTGCTCATCCTGCTCCTTGTTTTTCTTTTACTCTCCTCAGCTCCTCCTCTCAAAAAAGAAGAAGAAGCTGGAGGTGGTGGTGGTGGAAACCCTGTTGGTGAAGGGCAAGGTGCTGCTGAAGGGGAAGCTGGTGGGGCAATAGAACCTGTTGAAATCGCATTCGCTCCTATGCCCGAGACATACGT
>CANIBZ010000010.1 GCA_947466425.1 Flavobacteriales bacterium | reverse complement strand
AACGTCAGTGTAAACAAGCTACCCAAATCACTCTGCGTGGAAGACAAACTCGGAAGTTGAACCTGCTGGTTTGAATTCACTACGACGTCGCCGATAACTGAAGTGTACTGAAGGCGCTGAGTAACGGGTGGGTACTGGGCGAGAATGGAAAAAGATGGGATGAGGAGGGTGATTATAAAAAAACACCGACGTAAAAATGACTTCATATTAAAAATTTGCTAATTCAGTAATTTCAAAATTTTTATAAACCCCATTTCCAATCCATCCCTCGCTAATTTTCGTGACTACATCAGATAATTGATGAGACAAAACATCTATTTTTTTATAATCGAAATAATCAATCGTAATCTTCGATTTCTGAAAATTTCCTTCCGAAAAATCTCCATCTATTAACGGACTTGAATACCTTGAAATCATGGTAACACTTGACATTCTACCGTAGGTATCCACTCCATATTCCGCTCTTTCAATTTTAAAAGGTTCATTAAAAAAAAGAACTATTTCTTTGAACCCATTGCTTTTCGACTTTTCGAGAATCCTGGAGGTGTAGTTTAGGTATTCATCAAATTGCTTTTCCAACCAATTCGCTTGTTGCGATTTATTTTTTAAAATATAAATCCTATTTTCTTCCTCGATAATTTGAATGACCCATGATTCATTCGAATAAACTTTGGTTCCCGGAAATTCATAATAACTGGCTGTTGGACTCATTTCTCCTATGCCTTTAAATTCTTCCAAAGCGGAATTCGACGACTCTCCTGCAAAAGATTTGTAATGCGTTTGAAAGGACCAAACTGATTGATACTGCTCTGCCATTTCCTTAAAAAAAACTCTTGCTTCTAACGGCGTTATTTCTCGCTCGGTTTGAGCATAAATCAATGCGCAGAAAAAAAACAACAATGCAAACAAGAAAGATCGTTTCATTTTAGGGCTGTTTAATTGTGCTGTTGTGAGTTTCTTGAATAGTCATAACACCACGTTCAGTTTCTTTCTTCACTCGCATTAATTTTCCTTCTTCGTCATATTCATAAAACGTCGCAAAATGTCTTTCATCTAATTCCGCAACAAAACGGAGATTAACAGGATCATAGACATAGGTTTTCATACTTCCATCAAAAGGAAAAAATCGAATATCATCGAAGTATACGGTTGATCCATCATCTGAAGAGAGCGCCACATCGACGTAATCAATATCAACTGGAGTTGTAAATTCTAAAGTAACTAACTGCCAATCGTCTACAATCGGATGAATCGCACTCGGAGTTACCGAATACGAATCAACCGTTGATGAACCTGAATGATGAACATACACATGCATTCGAGGGTGAGTAAAAGATTGAATACCGAATGGGATGGTTCCTTGAGAGACCCATGCTTCCATGACATATTTCTTAGATGGCTCAGGCATTAGACGAGGTAAGCAATTTTCACAATAACTGCTTTCACCAATGGATACATTTCCATCTTCGCTCATTGAAAAACCCCAATCACTTAAAAATATTTGCTCTGGGCAACTCACTCCTGAAAATTTCACAGCACTCGCAATGTTGCATTGATTCTTCGGATGTCCTGATGTAGACCAAACAATTTCAACCAAATAATCGCCAGAAGATAATGCGCCGTAAGAAGAGTTGTAATCCCAGGACTCACTTCCTACTGAGCAATGAATTCCTGAACCGTTGCAATCGATTCCGCTACAATTTCCTAAAAACGAATTAGTCGGATAAAAATTCACTTCAGTTATTGGAGCCTTCCAGTCGATTGGAAAATTATTTACGAAGTCTATGGACAAACCAAAAGTCGATGGATTGGAAATTTGTGTAGATAACCACAATCGATGAACTTCACTTGTATGACTACACGACGGATCATAAAACCAAAACAATCTCTGATTGTTATCACAAATGGTTAAGTTCTCATCACACGACATGGAATTACACAAACGGTATTCATCGGAAGAAATGGCGGTCAGATTTGATTCACATTGAATGTTTGGGAGACAACTTCCTCCTGACATTGTTGCACTTGTACACAAATTAACCGTTCCTCCAAATTTGGAATCGAGAACATATTTTACAAGATAAAAACCGTTCGAAAGAGTAGAAAGAAAACTACTACCCAATGAAATATTATTGGTTAAACTTCCAAAAGCTGCAATAGGAAGATTCTCGCTTATTACAGCTTCCGAAAGTGATTCAAACGGTCCGTATAAATAAAGAGAATCTGAATTTACTAATAACGATGACGTTCCGCAAAGATTCGCAGAGAAGGACAGATTCAAATCTAGCTCACCTTGGTATTGAAAGTTGTACCACTGAACCGTGCGATGAAAATCGTTGGTATCGTTAATTGTTTGAACATTTACTGTATTGTTACATAGTTGATATGCTTCGACGTATTGCATGTCGGCAAACAAGGTATCAGTAACATTCGGAGTGCTCAAACCATCGTAAAGTGTACCATGTGTCCATGAAATTTGCGCTTGCAAAACATTAGAAAACAATAAAAGGCAAATCGAATAAATTACTTTTTTGGAGAATTGCATATTCAATAATTAATTTGAAACATATGTTGCGGTAACTATACAACCTGTCGCATCGGTCACTGTAATTGTTGCACTTTGAACGGCTGAAGGAATAACAAGCTGTCCACAATTTGAATACGTCGGAGAATTTCCTGTTGTATTCACACTTCCAATGTTATAAGTATAAACTGGAGTTCCTCCTGTAACAACAACGTCGTGACCACCAGAGCTCATAACAAAAGCAACGTTTAAATTACATTCGTTGACGTCGCAAACTGTTTGATGACTCCCTTGCATAATCATTCCAGTAGTGCTCTGAACTTTCAATGCATATTTACCCGTATGTGATTTTTCAGAAGATCTTGAAAATCCTGAACCCGATGAATTGTATTGCTTATCGTCACAGTTTGCTCCATTAAATTCAAAATTGTCATACATGAATTCATTGTACGCCGCATTTGCAGCGACTGCTGATGGAAGAGACTGATGATTAACAAATCTTGCACTGCTATATCTATTGAGAGCGTCTTTATTTTCCAATTCTTGTCCTTGCGGTCCGAAGCGACTAATGGCCGAGGAGAATGTCCAGTTTTTTGTATCTACCTCCCAAATACCATTTGAAGAAATCTTGTAGAACGGCGTAAAGGATTTGAAGTAACCGTCTTCTCTTGCGTCGGTGCTGTTATTGAAATCACTCTGTGTCCGTTCAGTCAAATAACTATAAGATTTAGAAGGCTTCCATGAACCACGTATTCCCAAAATAAATGGATTGGTCGTAGTCAAGTTTCCATTCTCATCATTGAAGCAATTGCATTGTGTTTGCCAATCATTGCTGTATTCGATTGCAGAGGCTTGTATAACCTTAGAATAAAGATTAGAGGACAGCAAATTTATTGGGTTGACGCGAGTCGTAATGGATTGCATGGCTGCCCCTTGCATATTTCTGTAGCCACTTCGAACAACCTTCGCTTTTACATTTTGACAAAGCACGGCGTGACCAAACTTGTCTACTGCCTGCACAAAATTATCGGCAACTTGAATAATCCAAACACGCACTGGGTTACTCAAGGAACCTCCTGTTAGTGCGAGCTCATCACCCTCTGTGTAATAATTTTTTGCACTGTAGGTTACCGCCTTGCCTACTCCATCGAAACTTAAATTTTCTTGCATGCCAATATTCTTTGCGGCAGAGTTCATTTGATCGTATTTCCAATAAGCCGGAACGGTTAAGTTGTAAACCTCATCTTTGAAATTGGTAGTAACACGAGTAAGTATAGGTTGGCCAGATTCAGCATCATATGCTAAGTTCTCGGTTTCAACATAACTTCCAACATCCGATGCAATGGTTCTCTCTAATAAACCAAATCGTTGAACAACCTTCGTTAATGTCATGGATCGGAATTGCTTCTTTTCAAATGAACCTGAGAACCACAAGGAAGGAATTGGGAATGGGCCAAAGGGTAATGTGATCATATCCAGATTCGGCGAAACGCTGCATACATTCGAAACTGAATTTTGCTCTGATTCATAACCGTAAGCATCGAATACAACACCTAATTCGCGATTGTTTTGAATGGATCCATTCCCATTCACAACGGTCACAAGATTATTTAGTTTACTTCTATTGTTAGCACTTGGCAACTCGTTTAATTTGTATTCATACTTTACAAAAGATTTTGGTGTAGTTGCTCCTTCAGCATAAACTTCCTGTGACATTGGCTTGCCATGCATGTCATTCATTTCAACATAAAATCCTTGAGATCCCGTGTAATAATCTTCGTGCGATTTAAAATTGGACAAAATCTGAAGACTAAAATTCGGCGTACGATCGCGATAAGAATCTAAAAGCGTTCTGTCCGCTATAATTGGAAAATCCTTTGCTGTAAAGAATTTTTGAACGACAAATCCCGTGTGTGACACATTTTCACGACTCAGATTATTCACTCTAACTTCAGAATAACCTATTGAAGCCATTGGATATAGCATTTCACCGATGGGTTCATCATGAAAAAATTGTTCATCAGGGACACCTTTGAATTTTACATCATAAAAAACGGGTTGATGAAATGGGTTTTCCTCTGCGCCAACTTGAGGTTCGTAAATGGCAACCCCCGAACTAATTCTAATGTTGTCTGTTTTATTCTCGGATGTCGTGTAGGAATATTCTTGACCGTAGGTCATGCTGCTTCCCGAAATATCACTTAGCTCCTCCCAATTATCGTTAATAAGAATTCTTTTCACGCGGTGTCCACCTCCCAACTTACAAGAATTCACTTCTCTTACGCGAATTTGAGATCGAATGGTAACAAGCTTCTGAGCCTGGTGATCGTTGTACAAGTGGGTATTTGGATTTTTAAAGAACTCCAATAAACTTCCTGCAGCATCTTTCATAGCGAGCAATATCTGAGAGGCGTTTCCTCCTTCAGTAGTTGACTGCATAACTTGCTTTGTCAAGTTCATTCTTGCGAATTGCAAACCAGCTTTTGTAATTGGTGAGTACTTGTCATCGCCACCATTGTCTTTCAACTTTACTGATTGAAATCTTACATAACCATAGGGTACTCCATTGTGCTCAAAAACACCTATAACTCTTTGACCATTTTCCTCGGCTATTTCATAATAGCCTGGCACATATTCATAAAACTCTTCATTCGTATTCTTCAGCCTGAATTGAATGAGGGCCTTTACAAATACAAACTTATCATCGGTGAAATAATGCTGAATGTCTTCGTCATATTCGGAAGTTTCTTGTCCATTAACCTTCTTCTTTTGAAGATTAAAAATGATGTATCTATTGAATTGAAATTCGACATCCGCTGAAGACTGATCTGAAATGATAACAGCACCCGGTGACGAATTTTGAATGTCAATATCAATATTGGGTGAGCCAATTGTAGACGACGTCCCTACAATTTCCATCATACGCATGGCATCCTTATCTTGAACATATGCATAATCATCTGCTTCATATTCAATTTGTATAAAACCACCAGAGGGCAAGCGAATTGCGCTCAGCGCCCAAACTGCAGCATATTTATCCGCTAAATTTTTATCTTGGGGTGTATATGGGTTTTCACTGTTTGATAAACCTGTAGAGTTATGGCTCCAAGTGCTTGCTCCGTTATTTGGTTTGTAAGTACCCCATCTGTCGTATGCCATTGCATTGTAATCTGGATTTAATTCAGAATTCATTGCACCACCCGAAGTGGTTTCTCCAGCATAGTAAAAATTGTAGCTACTGAATTTTGCTTTATTCGAATTGCTGTATGTGAAATATATCTTCCTTAATGTTAGCTTTCCATGTGTGCTTGCATCTGAATTCGGTGAATTCTGACATAGCGAATAGTCATACTCGAAATGAACAGTTTTTATAGGAGATTCACCTGACAACAAATTGCCCGATCCGTCGAATTGTGATTTGGCGTAAAGTCTAATTTCCTTTAAGCACTTCTGCTTTATGCCGGTATTCTTTGCTCCATCTTTGTTCACGACCCCTAGCCCATCGAGCCTATCCTCTAAAACGAATAAGGCCACGTAGTTCTTTGTCTCAATTTTATTGAGAAAATAAAGATCCTTCTCTCCGTATTGGTAGGAAGCTTTATCGTCATATGAAATTGACTTTAATCCTGAATTATGGTTGGCCGTTTTTTCTCCGTATGGATGACGAAACTTAAAATCTGCTACACGTGTGTAACCGAATGTGGTATAAGCGCCCAAGTCATTGTCTGAAGGCCCCGCAATGTTATCGCTGTCGACATAATCGGAACTTAAAATACTTGTAAGCATATGACTATGGGCATAAGCTGGCATTTTTGTTGAGCTCATGTAATGATCGTAGCCTTTACTGTTTAAATCTGTATCATCGTTCTCGTCGTATATTACCATACCCGTTGATTCGTTTCCAGTTAACCCTCCATTTCCTTGCATGTCACTTCCCACGGAGAATGTAACATCTAACTGGTTGTGCACATATGCGGGTAAACCATAGATATATCTGGCTCCATCGGCAGAAGTATAAGTTACTTCGCCCATGTGATGGTTGGGTTTATCATTTAAACCAGCATCGTTAAAAACATCTGTTTGAACAGCAAAGTCTTTCGATTCACCCATGGTAAGAAAGGTAAACTGACTTGCACGTTTCATGCGACTTGTCCGTCTCGAATTCGTTAATGAATTAGAAGTTATGCCCGATCGAATTTGATCATTTCCAGACGTTGAAAAAAGACCATTGTGATCCAAACCAAATGCAGCATTTCTAAATCCACCCAATTCATTGAAACGCTGGTCATCTTCTAATACCGCCAATTCAGAAGCTTCGCGAAAATTAAAACTTTCAAATTTCTTGTCTGCTGCAGCGCCACTGTTTTCAAAATTTGAACGCGTTGAATTATTTGAATCGGTCCATTTACCTGAGTAACCTTCATCGCTACTCACAGATACATCCAATCCACCGTGAAAAGCAAATCCTCCACCAACTTCAACTGCAACATCTCCAGAAACTGAAGAAGTAATAAATGTCTCCGGCTCACTCAACATCTCCAATTGGTTTCTCATTGGACGAAAATTCCCTGAAGCTCCTTGACCTGAAATTGAGAAAACATCGTAGGTGTAATTTGTCATTGGAAGAACATCCGAAGCAGGATTGAAACTTCCACCGTCATTCACATTAAAATCTCTTTGGTCTGCCTTTCCTGCATTCTCAGAATAAAAATATCCATATGACGGAGTATTCAAAGTTTTTTGTTTAATTGTACCTCTGCTGTAACTTCCATTTAATCCATAATTCTGAAAAAAACCAGTAGCTTCGGAACCGCCTGCTATAGAAAAATGAAACGAATAAGATTGAATATCTTGTTTTCTCACTGGGGTATAAGTGGGCATGCCAAAAGTCCAGGTGTAAGCGGCATGATCAGCTGAATATGTGCTTTTATATTCTTTACCCTTAGCATTTTTCTTTTTGAACTCTGAAACAGTTGAAGCAGTAATTCCTAGCGATTTCAAACCTGCTCTGGTATTAAAAGCTCCTCCAAATGAAATGCTGGTTGTATTCTTAGAATTATCTTTTCCATTACGCGACCTGCCTAAAGCCAAACTAGGCTGAATACTAGCTCCTTCTGTATTCGATCCTGAAACACCTAAATTTGCAGTAAAACCGTACTTTGGGGCGGAGACACCTAACCCCGCTGAAAAAGAAAATCCCCAGCCTGTGTAATTATTTCGATATAAATTTATTGAGGGCTTAAAGGCAAGGGCCGTATCTAGAAAATTTGAATTTCCAAAAAGCTCAAATTCATAAGAAGCAGAAATACCTATACCCCAAGTCTCATTGGGTAACATGGATAACTTGTGCTCCACTTCATCGCCATTGAAATCGTCTGGCAAACCTTGAAGTGCACGAGTAGTGGCTCCAACATTGATATTCCAACCCAAGCCTACCCAACTGGACTCTTGATCTGGAGTAATACCTGCGTGATAAGCAATATTAACAGGATAACCATCTACATCAATAAGGGGAATATTATAGTTAAAATCACCACTAAATGGATCTACCATATCACTTGTTCCAATGGGTGTAAAACTTTGTACCTCCGGCTGTGACGGACCACTTGTTAAAGCCCATGAAAAAGTTGGCAGCCCCAACTGAAATAACATACACAGTAAAACTATCCTAGCAATTAATCTTGTGCGTGTTGAAGTGTTTTGTTCAATTTGTTTCATTTCCTTTTGAAATTATATGCGCTATTCTTTTCCGTAGAAAAACTTTATTATACCGTTATTAAATACCCTGTCGTAAAACACCAACTGGAAACTATTTACGTTTTCCTTCCATTGTTTCTTTGAAAAAACCAACTGAAAAACTAGCTTCTGACTCGCATCAAAACCTCGCTCCCATTGATAAGTAGCGCAGGGTATTGTGTCATTTCCAACTACGAGATAAATATCTTTGTCCATGCCAAATGAATAATAAGAAACTCGTCTTTGGTATTCCTCTTCATCACCTACAGCATACTTCAAAAGCTCCTTACTCAGCGTGTCAGCCCCAATAGAAAATTGCATTTGAAAAATTTCTGATTGCTCCTTGACTTCATTATTGATTGCGTCATTTGTAATTCGTTCGCCCCTGTGATTCAATAGAACAGCATATGCCGGCGGCTCTATTAATGCTTCAAAGGAAAATTGGCCTAAAACCCTCCGTTTGTTAAATCCATTTTCTTCTTTACTCAACCACGAAACATAGCTCTTT
Source organism: Flavobacteriales bacterium (assembly GCA_947466425.1). Taxonomy (GTDB): domain Bacteria; phylum Bacteroidota; class Bacteroidia; order Flavobacteriales_D; family Sanyastnellaceae; genus CAIZGX01. Next base: position 60,942 of record CANIBZ010000010.1, on the reverse strand, counting down.
ACACTTTCCGCGGAAGACGCATCCACTTCCGGAGGTGAAGGAAGACCCTCTACTTGAGGAATACCCGTTGCAGAGGGTTTTACTGCATTCTCACAGGAGACCAGCAACATGCTAGCGAATGAGCAGCAGAGTAATACTATTTTACTACTTACCTGCATATTTCTGATTTACGAATTCTAAAGCCTCGGTCGTAACATTTACATTGTCTGAGCCGAACAGCACTGTGCTTCCATTTAGATTTGTAATGACCAAATCATAATCATTCGCCTTTCCAAATTCATTCATGTAATTCAACAACTGATTCTGAATTTGTGAATCATATTGATCTTTTAGAGGAGCGTATTTTTCTTGAAATTGAATATTCAATTCTGCCAATTGAGCATTCGCATTATTCAATGAATCAACATAATTTGTTGAAACTGCTCTGCTCACTTCTTCTTTGAAACCCGCAACTTTTATGCGCAAGGTTTCGATTTGCTTCTGTATTTGATTTGTCTTCGATAAGAAATCATTTTCCAACTCTTTTTTCATTTGAAACCCATTGAACAACTCGTCCATATTTACATAAACAACTTTCGCTGGTTTATTTTTTATGAAGGTCACAACCGTCAAAGCGAAAACGCCTACAACAAGAAGACTGAGCATTGCACTTTTCAAATTCATAACACCTGAATTTTTAATTGAAATTTCTCTTTCTTTGAATTTGTAAGCACCACCGTATAATAGCCGCTAGGTAATGCAAACTCAGTAACATCAATCTCATAGGTATTGAAGCCGTTGCTTAATGCCTGCCCAGACAAATCCTCAGATTTTAAACCTAACTCCAATGGCTGACCGTCTCTGCTTAATAGCGTATAATCTATTTCCCCTTGATTGTATCCATCATCAAAACGAATGAATAATTTTTCAAACACAGGAATAAAATTGGGATTTTCACCCTTTTGTACGTGAACGTACTTGATGTCCTTTCTATCTGGAATTGTATTAATTGTGAATTTCCAAACATCTGTTGTATTTACAACCTTACCTCCATTATACTGTTGCACTTGCCATGCATAGGTTTGTCCGTCTTCGAGGGCAAGCGCTGAAATTGGATAGTTGACTTGGAAAGAATTAAGACATCGCAAAGACCATTGCATAGGATTCACATTCATGGCTTGTTCCGCTGTTTGACCCTTTCCAACTTTAGTTAAGCGAATGACATATTCCATATCACTTGTGCACAAAGCACTGCCAGTAGAATTCATCCATGATAAAACAGGTAAATGTGTAGAAACTGTGTCGCCATCAAAAGGATAAACAAGATTTAAAAACTCAGAATATTCAGACTGAATACTTTCGCACCAATCGTCTAAAACCTCTACTCCATTTTGCACTACCTTAACGCAATACTGATAGTTTCCGTAAGGAAGAACTCCTGACGTTTTCATGGAAACAAATTCGGCTCCTCCTGGAGAATTCAAAACTGCCAAAGGAACACCTTGTAAAACTATTGCCCCCGGTGAAATAATAAATTGATTAGTCTCACCCGTTAGAATAATTCGTCCGTTGGAAGAAGTCAATTTCACAACTAGTTTAACCTCTTTCGCCTCCATATCTGAATTAACCAAAGTCAATTGAGTCAACGCAGATAAGCTTGCATTCCACTCATTAAAAAGAGATCCTGTAACACTTACCTGACCATATGTCCAAAAAGAACAAAACACTAAAACAATGAGAACTAACTTCTTTATCATTTCGATTTTTTTAAAGTGTAAGTAACTTGTATACTTCCTCTGAATGGGTATTTTTTGGCCAATTCCGGAGAAAGCCATGGCATTGAAATAGGGTCATAAACAAATTTTTCGGCCATGACCATTATTTTCAAATTGCTAAAGGCCAGTCCGACGTTTACAGACAAACCGTATGATTTTGCGTCTTGTACATTCTGCCTCAATGTTATACTTGTATTCCACTTAGGCTTTGTAATTCCAAAATTTCCTTCTACGAAATAAGATTCTTGTACTAATGAATCAGAGGAAGTTTGCTTCACTCCCAATAAACCGACTCTGCTTGAAAAACTTTTTTTGGTTATTGAAACTGACACATTCGAATTTTCTATGCGATTCAACCCACCGATATTCGTTGTAACAGCGATGACTTGGTGCGCTGACACTATTGGGATGAGTTTCCCTAATTTCAACGGCATATTGAATACCCCCGAAAGCAATGTTTGATTAACCGTTACACTCGAAGTATCGATTTGAATTACACCTTTATTTTGAGAAGCTAAGAGAATAAGATTTCCACGTTTAAACATTTTCAACCTCAGAGATGAATTCAAACTTTTGAAATCACACACTTTCTGATTCAAACCTCTTTGATCGTACTTCGCTTGAATTGTAAAATTGGCCTTTTTACCAATACCTTGTTTCAATTGAATTTGCGATTGAAGGTAATCGTGTCGCGGAACCGCAATTCCAAAACTATTGAACGTTGCAGTGTACAGATTAGATTTTAGAGCAATCTCTGTATTTGTCCTTTCAACTCGCTGATTCCACCCGATATGAAAGGCATATCCAACATCATATTTTCCTTTCGAAGTAATGGCATCTGACATTAAATTTAGGGGACGACTCAAAAACGATTTTGAAGCGTTTATCTCTAACTTACTTCCGCCATTTACCCATTGTCCTTGAGCTTCTAAAACATAGTTCACTGCATTTCCCGATTGTGTATCTGATAGGTCTCGTTTTCCGCGACCTGTTAAACCTTGAATGTAAAAATGAGATTGTTCTGGCCTTCCTTTTCCTAATACTATCCAGGAGAGAACTCTAGTAGATGAACTCATGTTTCTTCCCCAAGCTGAGACCGCATCTATCATTTGCTTTGAAAGTCCAAGCTGATTTAATTCTGGAAAAATCGGTGTTTGTATTTTACCAATTCCTGCATCTATGTAATAACTGCCCTTATTCAACGCCACGGAAACTCCGAATAACGATGTCCCCCAAAGCGAAATTGGTGAGGTGCTCGCAGTGAAATTACCGACATCCAATTTGCGCAATTGCATCGGTAAGGATTTACTAAATGGATTTGAAAAAAGAGACTCCTTTTTGTCTTTCAATCCTTCCAGTTGAGCCGTGTATTTTTCTTGGAGAGATTTCAAATTATCTAACTCCTTTCTGCATCTGCTTAGTTCCTCTGAAACACTTAACCTCTCTGCTGCATTAATATCTTGACCATTCGATGAAAGTGTGTCCAGTGGATTGCTTAAGTTCAAAGAATCAGGTAGAACCGAATTCATATTCAGTTGGCTCGTATCTATCAAATTCCATTTGGGCATTTGTATACTATCGCCGTTGTAACTCTCTAAAAATTGAATTCGCTTTTGATAATTGGATGTTAGCGTATTCAAGCTATCCAGTTTTGAATGAATCCCATTTGAAAGAGACGATTGCAGGGCCTCTGTATCTATTGCATTAAACGTTGGAACAAATTGGAACGTAAAACCATTTCTTATTCCGATTAGTGCGTTTGGATTGTTGTATGAATAAGTAATTCCAAAATTTAATCCTTTCCAAGCAAAACCTGTAGTGGCGGAATTTTGAAAAATATAGACTGGCTGAACTACTGAATCTGAAGTTGGTATTATTCCGTATTGAACTTTGGAATTGATTTCAAGACCATTCCAAACAGGAGCTTTCGATTGTGCCAAAATCTTAATCATGCTGCATGGGAGTTGAATGTTTACAACAAACAAGCAGAACAATATAATCGCAGTCCTTTTCAAATCTGGTTAAGGTCACTATTTGAAATTCTTAGAGTTTAGTCCTTACAAATAAAATGAAAGTTCATTAAATTCTTTTTTAAATAATCTACGCGAAAAAGTTAGTTCCGCTCGGAAAACCCTTTATTTACAATGCATTCAAGACAAAAACACATTTTCGAATTCTTTGAAAAATACGTCAAAGGACGTATGTCCAACATTTAACCCTCATTCGAAAATTATTAAATACGTCTATTGACGTATTGCTTACAGACATTTATTTGAATTGCTTTGGGGGAGATTTAACGATGATAAAAACTAAATGAAATAATAATTGGAATCAAGTTCATTCGGAATAATGAAACGCCTTAATCATTTAAAAATTCAATGTTGAGATTTTGTAAATATTAAAATCTCTTGTGTTTGAATCATGAATCTTGCCTTTTGACGAGATGAGATTTTGGAGATGGGTTGAGAGAGAGTTGGCGGATTAGGCCAAATGTGGTTATTCTCTTTTTTTTACTTCTGTTGAAGGGCTAACATGTTAAAATGATATTGCACTTATCGACCTGAATCTATCTTAATAAACGAATATAAATAGCGCATATGTCTGATTTGCATGCCATTAAAAAAAAATAACTATGTCACAAATATCAAGAACATGGACTTACTCGACAGTCCTAATTTATAATCAATGGAATCAATTCGGCACAGGATTCCTTGTAAAAAGAGACATCAATGAAACATCAGCAAAGATATTTCTTGTAACAAATAAGCATGTTTTACATATGGAGACAGCTCAAAGACAAGTTGCGACTCATATCGTGTGCCACATGAATAAAAAAAACGCTGGGGGTGAGGTTATTGGTATTGATATTAATTTCCCTTTGACATATGAGGGAACTGCAAATAAAAACTGGAAAGAGCATTCAAATGAGCACATTGATATTTTAGCAATTGATATTACAGAAATGATAATTGCACACCCTGACTTAGAAAAGAAATGGGTTGATTACTCCCTATTTATTACAACTGAAATAATTCAGTCAGAAGACTTGACTATAGGGGAAGATATTATGGTATTAGGTTACCCATCATCCTTTAAACAAGGCAATACAAATTTTCCAATAGTAAGACAAGGTATTGTTGCTTCACAACTCGGACAAATTTATATTGACAAAACTTTACGTGATGCAGCGGGTAATATCATAGAAAGACAAATACCAGGCTTTTTAATTGACGGAGGCTTAATTCCTGGTTCCAGCGGAAGTCCTGTGGTCTTAAAACCAGTTATCGGTAGACTTAAGCACAACACAATTGAAATGAACATTCCAAAGCCATATTTATTAGGAATCGTAGCAGAGACAAGATTTGCACCAATTCAACTTACTGCGACAATGCACACTTTGGGTTATGCTGACCTTGGATTAGCATTTGACGCCTCAAAAATTAAAGAAACAATAGAATTATTTTTTCCGTTACATTAATGGCTTACAACAGCACCTTAAAGAAATTGGCAGTTTGGTGTTTAAATGAAGCCTTGTGCTTGTAGAAAGTTTAATGGAGGCAAACAGTTTTCGCCTCCGAAATCGCCAACTTCTTGTAGCTGCAAAAAAGTTAGTGGCAAACCTAAAAGAAATTACATAAAATAAATAGCATATGGACATTACAGGAAAAAGTATACTAATTACTTCATTCACAACATTCATTGAGACTCTTACTAAAAAGTTGACCGAAAAGCTACTTGAAAAAGAAATCTATCCTGAACAAAGAGAAAAAATCTGTGAGGTAATAATCGCGATAAAGTCAGCCAATGAAGCTACTAGAAAATTTATAAAAAGTGACGGATACAAGCCTAATACAGATTTGACAATCCTATGGAGAGACTGTTTAAGAAAAGCAGTTGTTGCTAACGTAAACGAAGGGCTTGAAGATTATTTATACCACAAAGCAGACTTTTGGGGAAATCCTCAACAGTGGCTTGACAATCCTTCGGCAATGGAACTTGTACCAAAGCTAAAAGACCTCAATAACAAGTGTGACATGCTATTGCAAATTCTGAAAAAATAATGAACATAAATTTTAATTGTAATTAAAACATGTGAGCTACTCAGCAGTATTTCGACATATCCAAACAGTATTGAACAAATGCGGAGACCCCGTATTGCTTAAAATGACAGGAAACCAAGCACAATAAGACAGTGGACAAATGTCCATAGAAATTCAGAGGACATATATTTTGAGACAAAACGATTGTTGCACAATTCCACAACCAAACCCAATGTGTTCGCACCCCCCCCCAACCATTATTGTATAAATCGCATACGAATTTAACCAAGTTTGGCACACGATTATTCAATAGGCTTTCCCATGACTGACGAGGAAATGAAAAACACAATTTGTAACAAGACATTTTTATTTGGGTGTTATGAATGATATATATGCCAGCAACTAACAGTTTTTTTTTCAGGCCGGGCGACGTGCAAAATTCGAGCTTTGTGCTACTATTCAAGTACAGTGCTGGCTGACGATTTTATTCTCCGAAACCCGCCAGAATGCAAAGCCCGAAACCACTAAGGCTCCCCATTGAAATCTAAAATAAGCTTTACTTGACATCGCGTAGAAATCTTCCGCCTCAATTTACATCCTAAATCCACGAGCTGCCTTTTCAGCTCTTGATTCTGTTCGTGACCAACCGCGAAATTAAGTGTTGCTTCAGTTAACCGTTTACGCTCAACAAAACGAATACGCACTATTCAAGGACATCGTTTTTAGCTCATCCCTTCCCCAATTCAATTCGATCCTTGATTCCTTTCCTTTCTCGCTTTCTGCCAACCTGCTCGGCGAACAATTCGTTTCTTCGTTGTCCGTGGAATATTTTCTGAAACTGCATTTCTATACTTCTCGCTTCTTTCAATTCTCACTATTCCAGAATAGTCGCCCTTTCGAATTGAAACACTGAAGTCGATAAACAAATGAATTGTTCTGTTTGCTAAAATGATACTTCTTGTTACGAATTCCGATCTGAATCCGTCGTTTTCCAATGTGCAGAATAGACATTCAACCTCATCAAATATCGAACGGTCAAAGTATTTTCTTAATATTTCGTCATTCACATAATAACCGCAGCTGTTCTTCTTTTCTTGCTCTGCTCTCTCCTCAGCCAATTTCTGCAATCTTTCTTTCCTTCTGGTCAGATTGTAATCCCGATCTGCATGTTGCTTGTTTATATAAATCTTCGATTTGTTCTTTGTAGGAAATGCCCTCCCGCAATTGCATGCGCACAAGCGCCATTTTAGGTTTGTTGTTTTCATTGTTTTTATTTATTTGTTTTCGTAAATCGGGTCATCAAGGGCATTGCGCTATTCTGAATCGCTTCGTCGATTTGTTCTATGTTGAACAGGATTTTTCCACCCAATCTATGGGCTATGAATAGTCCCTTCTTGACATAATTTTCAATCGATCGAAGAGAGATGGGTAGGTAACGAGTCAAGTCTTTTTTCGTTAGCCATTTGTTTGGATTGTTACTTTCTTTCATGGTAATATTTATTTTCACAAATCTTCAAAAAACAACATCCGAAAAACGAATAAACAGCCCGTCACTTACGCAACTTCTACGCAACCCTATTTCCCACCCAACGCACTCAGTCTACTCTGAAGTTTCTGCATATCTTCTTCCAATTTCTTATCGACCATCTTCGCATAATGTTGCGTAGTAGCAATGCGTTTGTGCCCCAACATAGACGATACACTCTCTATGGGAACTCCGTTGGTTAACAAAACCGTTGTCGCAAATGAGTGTCTAGCCAAATGGAAATGCAGGTTCTTCGTTATTCCACAATGAAGCGCGATGATTTTCAGGTAGTCGTTCGTCTTTTGATTGCTCAATATGGGGAACACCAGGTCGTTGTCGGCTAGCTCGTTCAATTTGCTGTTGTACTTCAATAAGATAGCCTTCGGCTTCTCCAAAAGTGGAACATTCGTAATGACATTCGTCTTCAATCTTCTCGTACGTATCCAATATTGACCGTTCTCCAATTGAATGTTCTTCGCCTTCAGATTGTAAATTTCAGCATAAGCCAATCCCGTATAACACGAGAACAAAAAGAAGTCGCGCACGCGCATTAGTTTCTTGTTGCTCAACTCGACCGATTCAATGCGGTTGATTTCATCTTGATTCAAACAATCGCGAACGACCTCTTGCAAACGAATCTTGTAATTTGCAAACGGGTCATTTTTGACGTATCCATGTGCTATGGCCGTTTTGAAAATCGTTCGAAAAGTTTGAATGTGCTTCATGGCGGAGTTATGTTGACAATTGCCTCGATTCTTCAGATAGACTTCGAAATCTTCAATGAACTTTAACGTAATGTCTTCACAAGGAAAGATGCTCTTGTTGAAGGTAGCCTTCACAAAATTTTCCAAGTGACCCTTCGTGCGTCCGTACTTCTGAATGGTAGCAGCTGAGTTGTTTTCTCCTGCGAGCGCTCTTTTGCGATCGATTGCCTTTCGAAACATTTCGAAAATACAAGATGCTGTAGCTCCTTCTCCGGGATTCCCGAGTAATTTGTTTCTAACATCAAAGACCGAAGGCGACTTTCCCAGCTGAATACTCTCTTGATAAATAGCATGCGCACGGTGACGATACTCATTCATAAGCACAGACACAAGAGTCTGATCGGGATGCTTCGGCTTCAACCTTTGGTTCGATTTATCCCACGACTCTTTGGAGAGCTCATACTTCAATGAGATATCGCATCGTTCACTCCCAATTTGCATCCGCATGTAAAGCGAATGGATTGAATTGTTTGTTTTCTTTTTTGGAAAGAAATGCAGTTGAATTGGATTTATTTTCATCATGTAATGTTTACAAAACTAGTTACATGAAAATGAATCAACGTCAGCAAACATGCGCAGTTCAGCGCAAATTCACCCCGCAAAACGAGCGCGTGATTTCAGAAATTTTACGCGCTCGTTTTACGCTCGCGAAAAATGCCAAAATCTGCGTTTTTTTGCTTTCCGTTGCAAAAGCGTTAAAAAGCAAAAAGCCCGTCAGACGTGTGTTTGACGGGCTTTTGCAGTTTCTTGCGATGTTATTCGCAAGTGTTCCAGCGGAGAGAGAGGGATTCGAACCCTCGGTACCTTTCAATACACACGCTTTCCAAGCGTGCTCGATCGACCACTCTGACATCTCTCCTCAAAAATTTGAGTTGCAAATATAGGTGAATTGAAATAAATGATTATATTTGCCCCCGCTTCGGTGCCATAGCTCAGTTGGTAGAGCAAAGGACTGAAAATCCTTGTGTCCCAGGTTCGAATCCCGGTGGCACCACAGAAGAAAAACCCATTCAAACGAATGGGTTTTTTATTTCAAAACACCACACGTTGTGATGACCGCAATGCGGATGACCACTTCGTGGATGACACAACACGTTGTGATGACGCTACGCGATGACCCTACGGGATGACAACTTCGTTGAAGGAAGGTGAATTCAATAATAATCGATTGTACAGCACTACCCCTTGCTGATTCAAATGCGAAAGGTCTGCAAACTCATTTACACCAAAGCCTTCAGTATAGTAAGTCAGATCGATGTAAGGAACGCCGAGGCGTTCGGTGAGTGGAGAGAATCTTTGTAAAAATTTATCGTGATAATTGTGAAGTCCAGCTGAAGCTGGAAGCGGATGACTGCACAAAACAATGCACTTACCATCGGATTGCATTTGCTTAATCATTGTTTCGAATGCCACGAACATTTCTTCATTCGCATCGAAGATCGAATCGTTCAAGGGTTCAACAGCATACAAAACCCCTTTCTTCTCGCAAAAGCCGTTTTTAATGTAGTCGGTATTCGGAGCCTCGTCTTTCACATTCATGCTCGCTAATCGCACCGCAAGGGCATTCAGGGTGTACATCTTCACTTCTTGTTTCACCAAGGCGAAGGCCGCAGTGTTGGTTGGCACGTTCTGAATCAATCGCATGTTACTCTCGGTTCCTTCCAACTCGAACACCGGATCGTATACATCTAAAATGAAAACATCGGCTCGGTCTCTCAAATATTCATTGTACAACACCAACGAGCCTTTCGCATTTTGCGCGCTGGTTCCCGCATTGAACATAGACACCCCTGCCTGCTCAAAGATGCGCGGGTCATAGCCCCTGTATGCATGAGAAGAGCCTAAAACAATGGCGTCGTATTTTGTTTGGTTGGAAGTTAAATCGCGCATCATCTGCATCTCCTGTCCGCCGTTGCGTTGCAAATTCGGAACGAAGAACAACGACATTCTTCGATCGATCAATTGCACATTCGAAAAAATGAAAATCACCGCAACGTATATCGCCAACGCTGCAAGCAAGACCTTCAAACTATTTCGAATCATTAACTTCATTAAAACTGGAAATATATAAAATCAACTTTTCCCCATTGTCCAAACAACGCCAAACACGCCAACAACGCAGCGAATAACCACACTTTCCGATTTGAACCCATTGCTCGTGTACCCAATACAATCTCGGTCACCTTTCTGTCGATAAGCACAAACACAAGCAACATCAAGATCTTTCCAATGATGACCGCTCCGTTTAACGGGACAAACACCGAAGGAAGAAATCCGGGCTGGGACTGAAACGTTACAATCCCTTTGATCACCTGCGTAGCTTGCTCGAAAGATTGTGCTCTGAAAAAGATCCATAAAAAAGACACACCTACAAACGTGATCAACGTTCCGAAAAGCATCTTCCATTTTCCTTCCCACCGAACGTTCATTCGGTTTTCCAACACCAACCAAAGTCCGTGCGCCATTCCCCAAACGACGAAGGTCCAATTCGCTCCATGCCAGAATCCGCTTATGGCGAAGACAATGAACAAGTTTAACGACGTGCGCGCCGCGCCCTTTCGATTTCCACCTAAAGGAATATATACGTAATCTCTGAACCACGTGGAAAGCGAGATGTGCCACTTCGACCAAAACATACCCACACCAGTGGAACGATAAGGCAGCTTGAAATTTTCCATCAATCGGAATCCCATTACGCGCGCCGCTCCAATGGCAATATCGCTGTACCCACTGAAATCGCAATAGATCTGAAAACTGAAGAAGACCACCGCAATGCTCAGGTACATCCACGAAACCGCCCCTGCGTGCTCATAGACTGGAGAAACAAATTGCGCCAAGTTATCTGCTATCACTACTTTCTTAAACAATCCCCACACGATGCGTTGCATTCCGGCAGAAACATTCGAGTACGTAAGTGAATGCTTTTCGTAGAACTGATGCAAAATATTTTGCGGACGCTCAATGGGTCCGGCAACCAACTGCGGATAGAACATCACATACAGCGAATAAATTCCGAAATGTCGTTCTGCCTTTTGGTTGCCGCGATACACTTCCACCACATAACTTAAGCTCTGAAAGGTGTGGAAGGAAAGCCCAATGGGCAGAAGAATGCTGAGCGTATTCAACGAATAATTCCATCCGATGAAACTGGCAATGCCGTTGAAATTATCGATGAAAAAATTGAAGTACTTGAACACCGCTAAAATCAAGCACGTGCTAATGATACTTCCAATTAACCACCGTCGCGCATTTGGCTTCGAACTTTTTTCAATTTGAATGGCAGCTACATAATCAACAACAATGGTTGCGAGTAGAATGAAAATATATGCCGGAACAAAAAACATGTAGAACACGCAACTCGCTATCAAAAGCATGAGCCAGCGCCATTGATGCGGCAACAAGAAATACAACGCTGTTACAATTGGAAAAAATAAAAAGAACTCAATGGAATTGAATAGCATTTTACTTTTTGTGTTGAAGGGTTCGTTGAATGCTCTCCCACAACAGCTCTGCTGCTTTGTCCCACGTGTAAGTATGTTCGCGCATTGCTGGATTTCGCTTTCCCTTTTCAATCTTTACAATGGCCTCGGCTATTTCAGAGACTTCTGTTGGATTCACAAAAAACGCCGATCCGTTTGAAACCTCTTCCATCACTGTTCCTCTGGAAGCAACGACCGGAACGCCGCACGCTTCCGCTTCAATCAACGGGATTCCGAATCCTTCGTAGAGACTTGGAAAAACAAGTCCTTCCGCTGCCGACATGAGCAAAGGAAGATCGGCAGTATGCACGTGTCCTAAAAACCGAATGTTCGTTCGGTAATTGATTTTGGCCAAGGCAGCATCCAATTCCGGATAATGCCAAAATTTATTTCCTGCTATCACCAATGAAGATTCAACACCTTTTTCTACGGCAGCATTGAATGCCTCAACCACGCGGTGCACGTTCTTTCTTGGATGCAGCGCACCAACGAATAAAAAATATTTTTTTCCTTGCGCGAAACGATCGCGAATGACTTCCTTCTTGTGTTCTTCTGCCGGAGCAAAGGTGTGATCAATGCCGTTGCAAAGCACGTCGATAGAGGTTTCTGCAACATTGAACGTTTTCGAAATATCTCCTCTACTGAATTCACTCACAGTTGCTAAGCGTGTGCTCAACTTCACGAAATCTGGTGTTCTACTGTTCCAGTAGTTCGCGTATTTCTTCGGCATGAACTCCGGGAAATGAACGAAATTAATATCGTGTATAACGGTGAGCTGCGGGATTGGGCATCTTCTAGACGCGTGTGCATCTGGAGAAATAAAAATGTCCGCCTTAATTCTATTCAATTTAAACGGAACGCTGAAATCGAACCACCAATCGAATAACCAAGGTCTGCGTGCAGGAGGAAAAACGCGATGTTGAAACACATTCTTTCCAAACTGCCAATGATCGTCATTCTTCCGATCGCTTAATAAATGAAATTCATGCTCGGGGAATCGGTGCGCCAATCGCTTGATAGTCTCAAAAGTGAATCGGCCAATGCCTTCCAATTTTCCTGGAATAAGCAGTCGGGTATTAATGGCAATGCGCACCCGATATGAATTAAAGCAGTTGTGCTACAATCTTTTCTACAGAATAACCATCTGCCTCGGCTTTGTAGTTGCGAACGATACGGTGACGAAGAATTGAAAGAGCTACGGCCCGAACATCTTCAATATCTGGACTGTATTTTCCGTTTAATGCAGCGTTCACTTTCGCTCCAACAATTAAAAATTGAGAAGCACGCGGACCAGCACCCCAGCTGAGGTATTGATTCGCCAATGGATCTGCATTCTCTCTGTTCGGACGTGTCTTCGCAACCAAGCGAACAGCATATTCAATCACATTATCGGGAACCGGCATCTTACGAATCAACTGCTGATAGAACTGAATTTCTTCCGAAGAAATAACCGGAGAAAGCGTTTGAGTCACACCTGATGTGGTTTGTCTTACAATAACCAACTCTTCTTCCAAGCTTGGATAGTCGACCCAAATGTTGAACATGAAACGGTCTAATTGCGCTTCTGGCAAAGGATATGTTCCTTCTTGCTCAATGGGGTTTTGTGTTGCTAAAACGAAAAATGGTGAAGGCAACACGTGTGTTACACCGCCTGCAGTTACACGACGCTCTTGCATGGCTTCCAACAAAGCACTTTGTGTTTTCGGCGGCGTACGATTGATCTCATCGGCCAAAATGATGTTCGAAAACAGAGGGCCTTTGATGAATTTAAACTGACGTGACTCATCTAAAATTTCAGACCCAATGATATCGCTCGGCATTAAGTCGGGCGTGAATTGAATACGATTGAAAGACAAACCTAATACTTGCGAAAGTGTATTTACCAAAAGGGTTTTTGCCAATCCGGGAACACCCACAAGCAAGCAGTGGCCATTTCCTAAAATAGAAATAATAACGTCGCGCACGGCTTCGTCTTGGCCAACCATTACCTTTTGAATTTCGAATTTCAGTGCGTTGTATTTTTCTTTCAGCGCGTCTAATGCTTCTACGTCTGATGCAAATGTTTCCATGGTCTTATTTTTTATTCCAGTTAAATTGATACGTGCAGTTTTTGAACTGCTCGTCCATGAATGAATAATTTTTCTTGAGTGCCTTTCCTACCCAAACATCCGTTGCGCTCTGACGCTCGATGCTTTCTGTTTTCGCTTGGAACAATTCATAGTCTTGTTCCATATTCGCTCTATGCGCTGGAAGACGGGCGTCTAACTGGTAAATCACGTAGGCGTCTTTTCCGTTGGGTTGCTTCGCCAATTGCGGCTCAGACAATTCTCCTTCCTTCAATCTAGATAACGTTAAATTCAATTCAGCAGACAACGTAGCCACATCGTGACGTGTACCGCCAGTTTGCATGTTCATGATTTTTCCCGCTTGATTCTTTGTTTCTTCATCGGTGCTGAAACGTGCAGCAGCTGCGTTGAAGGAAATCTTTTTTGCCTTCAGTTCGTTATAGACAGAATCTATTTGTGCTTTGCATCGATTAAAATCTTCGTCCTTAATTTTCGGCGACATCAAGATGTGACAAGCTCTGTAGTATTCACCTCGCTTTTCAACCACCTTCACAAAATGGTATCCGTAAGTTGATTTGAATACTGGAGAGTAATTTCCTTCATCAGTAGTAAAAACTGCAGACTCATATTCAGGAACGAAGCTACCCTTTTTTATCATGTCGTAACAACCACCTTTGAATTTAGATCCTGGATCTTCGCTGTGCCTGCGCGCTTGAATGGTCATGCTGGTGCGTCCTGAAGCAACATCGTTTCGAATACTATCTAAAAAATGAATCACATTCTGATTCTCGCTTTCGGGAATAAGCGGGGCAATTACAATCTGTGAATATTGAACCTGCTCACCAATTAATGGCAAAGAATCGACGGGCAAAGACTGATAATATTTCAATACTTGTGACGGAGTAATTTTGACATTCTTCGTTATCTCTTCTTGCTTCTTTTGGGTAAGCAATTGATCGCGAATCATGTCGAAGAAATCAACCTTCAATTGAGAAATTGGTTTGCCGTAATACGTTTCAAACTGCTCTACACTTCCTAACATTTCCACGAAGTAGGTGATTCTTTTTTCAACCTGTGCATTTACTTCACCGTCTGTCACTTCAACACTGTCTACTTTCGCTTGGTGCAGCAAAAGCTTTTGGTACATAAGGTTCTCGAAGATTGAACATTCTTTCTCGGCAGAAAGTTGAGATTTCCCTTGTGTTAATTCGAATTTCGCATTTTCTAAATCGGAAAGAAGAACCACTTCAGCCCCAATTCCGCCTATAATTTTATCGATAGACTTCCCGGGCTGTGCCCAAGAAACTGCAGAGAATGCAAAACATATGAGTCCTAATAAAACTTTTTTCATTCTCTTATCATTCTATTTTACCTTCCGATTTCGCTTTCTCGTAAAGGTCATTTTTCATTTTCTGTAACACCTCTTGTTTCCGAATATTCAGCAAGATACTTGCAATATTGTTCCGAACCATTTCTAAAGGGGCCTGATCTCCTGGCAGCAAGTATGAACTCACTTTAAACCAAAATATTTCACCATTCAAAACGATTTGTTGGGTTGATGTTGTTTGGCTCAAAAACACCGAGCGGTCTGCTATCGCCATTGGAATTAATTTAGCGAACTGCTCCCAATTCATATAGACGTCTGGCTTGTTGTAGTATTTCGCTCCGGCTTGCTGGCAAAAGGCCTCCCAAGTAGTTGCGTCTTCCGAGGCAAAGGCATCAGACATTTTCTGAGTATCCTTTGTATTTTCTGGAAGTGAACAGTATTTCAATTTCAAAAAATGTTCATTGACCTTTAAAGAGGATTTATTCGATTCGTAATAACTCTGAATTTGATCATTCGTTACAACGGTATCCATATTTTTTTTAATCCAATCTTGCTCGAAGGAATAGATGAGCAAGGACTTTCGATAATCTTCAATTCTTCTTTCAACGGAAAGTTTCTCTTCATCAGACATCTTTTCCGCTTCTTGCAAGACCAATGCGTCTTTCAACCACGATTGAATAATTTCTTGGGCAAGAGCTGTTGAATCTTCAGCCGAAATATTATTTGGAATTCGCTCACGCAATTCTTCCATGGTAAGCACGGCATCTCCCAAGTGAGCAACGCCATTTTGCTCTGAATTACCACAGCTGCTTGCGAGAACAACACAAAACGCTGCGATAATAAAATGTGCAGCTTTCATATTTACTTGGCAATGGAATGAAGAACTTCTGTGTTTATCTTGAAGGTATGCGTCTTGCGTAATTCTTCCACCCATTGTTTGTCTAGGAAGTTTTGATATTCGGAAGTAACCAATCCGCGTGATTCAGAAAGTTTCTTTGGAGACTTGCTCAACAACTCTTGAATATCAACAACCATCACTTGTCCGTTCATTGGAACGTTCACGCTCAACCCTTCCGTCCATTTAATTTTTCCCAACACCTCGCGATCTTCACGTGCGAATAATCCACCTTCGGTTTGAAGGTTTAGCTGTGTTCCTTGATTCAATTCAGCTGCTGCTTCAGAAGGTGACTTTCCGGACTCGAGCATCTTGCGAAGTTTGTTCGCTATCTCGTCGTTTGCGCATGTGTAAATAACCACTTCCGCACGATCAGGCCACATGAAGCTCGCTTTATTCGATTCGAAATAAGAATTTAATCCAACGGTATCTTTCACCGCTTTCGACCAAACCAATTGATCGGTTAATTCAAACAGTAAAATTCCTTCACGGTATTCTTTCATCAATAAACGGAAAGCGGGATACTTCTCTTCAAGATGTGCATCTTCTTCACGCATAAGTTTATCTTCAGCAAACATTTTCGCTTCGTGCTTCACGTAATCTTGTGGATTCATGTTGGTATTCGCTCCTTTGCGAGTAATCATGGTTTGATAGAAGTCATTAACCGTGTATTTTGTTCCAGCTACTTCACAGAAAACCTTTTTCAATAAAGCTTTACGCGCTTTCAACTGACCCACGTAGGTGCTGCTGTCTGCTTTAGCAGCAAGCTTGTTGATGTATTTTTGATTGTATACAAAGTTGTATTCTTTTCCAATTTTTGAAAGGAATGAGTTCTTTGTTTTTTCCGCGCGAGCGTCTTTTGAAACTTTAGCTTTTATGTCTTTCGACATTGACTCGAACGAAGCCAGTGGCTTATAGCCTAATCTTTTTACAATGTGCCAGCCGTATGATGTTTTAAACGGACGTGATACTTCCCCGTCTTCTTTCAATGCGTAGGAAGCCTCTTCGAATTCTGAAACCATTTTATTCGTTCCGAACCATGGAAGCTCTCCGCCTTTGTTCTTCGTTGTAACATCTTCGCTGTACAACGTGCATAATTCTTGGAAGGTTTGTTTTCCTTCTAACGCTTTTTGATAGATCTCATTAATCTTCGCTTCAGCAGCAGGATCGTTCGCATCTTCTTTCTTCGGCTTCACCATAATGTGAGCAACATGAATTTCTCCTCGTGCCGGACGACGTCCGGTCACTTTCAACAAGTGATATCCGTATTGTGTGCGAACCGGCATGGTCACTTCTCCAATTTTCGTGTTGTAAGCCGCAGATTCAAAAGGATAAACCATCTGGAAAGCGGTGAAATAACCTAGGTCCCCATTGTTTTTTTCTACAGACTTATCTGTACTGTATTTTTTCGCAGCCGACTCGAAAGATTCTCCAGCAAGAATCTTCTTGCGAATGTCCATAATCTTGTTGTATGCCTTCAACGTATCAGCAGCCAAAGCATTCGGCTTGCATTCAATAAGTAAGTGACTTGCGCGCACCTCTTCTTTCAAATGCGCATAGGCCTCTTGCATAAGTTCATCTAATTTTTCTTGGTCAGTCAGATACGGACGAGCCAATTGCGCGCGGTATCCTTGCAATTCATATTTGAATTTGCTTACCGTATCTAATCCAGCAGCTTTCGCAGCGTGAACCTTCAATTTGAAGTTGATGAATAGTTCCATGTATTCATCGAGTGATGCTTTCGTAACAACAGAATCACGGTTGTTCTTTCTGAAAATATTTTCAAATTCTTCCAACGAAACATCTTCTCCGTCTACACTAAGAACAGCAGGAGAGGTGGCAGAAGTCTTTTGAATGGTTTGCGCATTAGCGCTGAACCACGCTGTGCAGATGAACACAACACTTGAAAGTAGAGCTTTTGTAAAACGCATATGAGTTGAATTAAACATGATTATTTATAACTGTAATTTGGTGCTTCTCTTGTAATGACTACATCGTGCGGATGACTTTCTTTGATACCCGCGTTTGTAATACGAATGAATTTTGCCTCTTGAAGTTGGGAAATATCCGATGCCCCGCAGTATCCCATTCCGGCTCTAAGTCCGCCAATGATTTGGTGCATCACTTCCATAACTGAACCTTTGAAAGGTACGCGTCCTGAAATTCCTTCAGGCACTAATTTTTTAATATCGTCTTCCGCATCTTGGAAGTAACGATCCTTTGAACCGTGTTGCATGGCTTCCAACGAACCCATTCCGCGGTATGACTTGAATTTTCTTCCTTCGTAAATAATGGTTTCCCCCGGTGACTCTTCGGTTCCGGCTAACATTGAACCAATCATAATGGTTGAAGCACCGCCAGCAATTGCTTTCGCAATATCACCTGTATATCGAATTCCACCATCTGCAATCATGGGTACGCCTGTTCCTTTCAAGGCTTCTGCAACGTCAATAACTGCAGTTAATTGTGGAACGCCCACACCTGCAATTACGCGCGTGGTGCAAATTGAACCAGGTCCAATTCCAACCTTCACCCCGTCGGCACCCGCTTCTACCAAGGCTTTGGCTGCGGCACCGGTGGCTATATTTCCAACAATAATATCTATTTTATCTCCGAAGGCAGACTTCACTTTTTTCAAGGTTTCAATGACGCCTTTTGAATGTCCGTGGGCCGTATCAATAACCACCGCATCCACTCCCGCTTTCACCAAGGCTTCCACGCGCTCAAGGGTATCGGCTGTAACACCTACCGCCGCAGCGCAACGCAAACGTCCGAAGTTGTCTTTGCAGGCATTCGGATATCGGTGTAATTTCAAGATGTCTTTGTAGGTGATGAGTCCCATTAATTTTCCGTCAGCGGAAACAACAGGAAGTTTTTCAATTTTCTTTTCTTGAAGAATAGATTCCGCGGTAGCTAGGTCTTTCGGCTTATCCGTAGTAACAAGATTTTCGCTTGTCATGACTTCACGAATAGGTTTCTCGTAATTTTTTTCGAATCGAAGGTCACGGTTGGTCACAATTCCCTTCAAAACCCCTTCGGTATCTACAACTGGAATTCCGCCAATTTTATGTTCGGACATGATAGCCAAGGCATCTCCAACATTCGCTGTTTCCAAAAGCGTAATTGGATCTTGAATCATTCCGCTTTCGCTTCGCTTTACTTTTCTAACTTCCGCTGCCTGTGCGGCAATGCTCATGTTCTTGTGAATCACGGCTATACCTCCTGCTCGTGCCATGGCTATTGCCATTGAGCTTTCTGAAACGGTGTCCATTGCCGCAGCCACCACAGGGGTGTGTAAGGTTATGTTTTTTGTGAACTGCGACGAAATGTTAACTTCACGTGGAAGCACCTCTGAATAGGCGGGAACGAGAAGCACATCGTCGTAGGTAAGACCTTCTCCTACAATTTTAGAATTGTTTGCGGACATACGTTTGAATTTTCGAATAAAATTCGGACAAATGTACGAAAAAATCAGGGTGAAAATCCCTAATTCTTAATTACATTCATGACCCATGCTGTTCCCGTTTTCATTGAAAAGGAATGGAGTGACGAAGCTAATTTCTGTTGTTCTTCCGGAAGGCCAAATAAATACTTTGTGGCGGCCTCTGTGCTCAGGCGAGTATTGTATTCATTTTGGAAATAGTGCGACTTCAAAGTCATGGGTACCGTGAGTTCGTTGCTTTCCTTTTCGGCATAGCGAGAGAACACCAATTGGACAATGAGTTCACCAATAGATGAGACATCGCTTTTTTTATGGACATCCACTAAAGTCTTATAAAAATCATTGTTTTGCATAGCATAGGAAAGCTGTTTGGAGAAGGCCAATGCCTTCAGCAAGCGGGCTAGAACCCACGCTTGAGCGTGATTATCCATAGAACGCATCACAATCAAGACTTCATCTTGAATCGTGGTTAGGGCATTTCGTGAAACCCCAACGCTTTGGAAATTTATCAGAATTTGAGTTTCAAAAAGCCTTGAAACTTCGTGAAAATGTAACTGAGCGTAGTCAATTTTATGCATTTCCTTTTTAACCGCACTCACCCAATCTTCATTGATCTTTTTGTGGTGGTAGCTGGCATTCGCAATTAAATAACAGTAATAAAAAAGTTTGCTGTTGCTACTTTTTGCTTTTTTGAAATAATATTTCTGGAGCGCCAAACTGAAATAATCGTTGGAATCATCCTCGTCAACAAAACGTTCAAAGAATAAGCGTCTGCCTTTGGGGGTTTGTATGAGTAAATCGAGTAGCCTATTCTGCTGGGCTGAATTGCGCACTAAAAAGCCCGTTAGATGGGCAATTTCTTCAATTTTCTCATGTGCAAAATCGATACAATCGAGATGTTCTTGTATCTCATTTAAGTCCATGAGTTGAATGGCCATCTCAAAACTTTGCGAAGAGTACGACTCATTTTCAAAAAGGCCATTTGAGGCGAATAAACTTCGGCTATGGGTTTGTTGTACGAAATTCCGATAGGCTTCAAAATGCTCAAATCCGAGGTAATTGCATATGATCTGAAGGGTGCTGGGATACAATTTTCTACTGGGTAAGAAACCAAAGAAACGAGCCAGTGTATGCGCTGAAATGGAATATTTCGCAGCTTCCATAAGAGCTGCAAGTAACACCGTATCAGAAAAGCTAGTCATGGAAACCCCTGATTTTCGGACTAAGTCAATTTTCAGTTGGTCGTAATAAATTGAATCGAAGATTTCCATGTTTTCGAAATTAAACAATTTATTTCTTCTCTTACTTGTGGTTTATTTCTTTGGCGAAGTTGCAGTAAGTTGAAGCGTTTGGCAATCTCTTGCTAAACTAGATTTGTATGAAATTGGATATAATGTCATTGAAAATTTCCATTGAAATTGATTATCAGCTAGAAGAATTAATAGCGGCGATTCATCAAGTCGAAGGAATTAAAGTGGCTGATTTACGAATTCATCAATTGATTTCTGAAGATCAGAATTTAAATCATGGAATTTATATTTTCAAGAATAATTTGAAGGAAATTTATGTAGGAAAGTGCACTTCCCGTTCATTCGTAGAAAGAATTTCTGCTCATTTCGACAATAGAGATGGCGCATGGATGAACACTATCTTAAAGAAGATTTCAAAATCTAACAATATAACCATTCAAGAAGCATACTTCTATTTCTTGAAATACTTTCAATTGATTCTAATTCCTGTAAATACTGAAATTTTTACAAAAACGAAAATTAATACACTTGAAAAAGAATTGATTAATCAAATCAGCACATTAAATATAATTATTAAATCATGAAAAATATTTTTCTTTCGCTCATTTTACCATTATTAATTGGATATGAGGCTAATTGCCAAGAACTTCTCTGGGCAAAACGCTTTGGAAGTACCGGACAAGACAGGGGGTACAACACTTGTGTAGATAACCTGGGGAATGTATATGCAATTGGAGGGTTCGCCAATACCGTGGACTTTGACCCAGGTCCTGGGGTATTCAATTTAACCTCCAGCATCCAGAATGCTCAAAACGTCTATATAACCAAGTTAGATAATGCGGGTAACTTTATTTGGGCTAAAAAAATTGGTGACGTCGGCGGTGCTGTAGCTAATTCCTTTACTCTAGACCCTGATGGGAATTTATATCTTAAAGTGTTCTTATCGGGAACGGTTGATGTTGATCCGGGCGCTGAAATTTTCAATTTAACTTATAATTTGAATTATTGTGCCATTCTAAAAATTGACCCTTCTGGAAATCTTATTTGGGCTCGTCAGTTCAACAATTTAAGTCAAGAAACAACATGGGGGAACACCCTGAAGTTAGATGCATCCGGAAATGTTTATAGCACTGGATCTTTTCTGGGTTCTGTAGATTTTGATCCTGGGGCCGGGGTTTTTTTACTTAGTAATATTCCCAATCCCTCAATATATTCTGGGTATATCCTAAAATTAAATCCCTCTGGTAATTTTGTGTGGGCGAAGCAGTTTTCAAATACTAACTTATCTGTGCAAACATCATCGACTAGCGCATTCGCCTATTCTAGTGAATCGATTTTTCCATTGGATTTATCTTTTGATGCTGTGGGCAATGTTTATTCTGTAGGTTACTTCGCAGACACCATTGACTTTGATCCTGGCCCTGGTGTTTTTTACTTATATTCTTTAAATACTGGCGCGGGCTATATTTCTAAATTAAGTCCAGATGGAAATTTCTTGTGGGCTAAGCAATTCAGAAATCCGTTGAATTGCACTAACTGCATTTATGGTTACGGTTCTAGTCGCATTATAGCAATATCACTAGATGACTCAGGTAATATTTTTACTACCGGAGATTTCAAGGGATCAATTGATTTTGATCCCGGTTCGACTGTTTACAATCTAGAGTCTGCTGGTTATAATAATGATATATTTATTTGTAAATTAGATCCTTCAGGAAATTTCCTGTGGGCTAATAAGTTCGGTGAGGCCAGCGATTATGACCGAGGTCGTTCTATTGCAATAAGCGACAACGGAAATTACTATCTCTCAGGTGACTTTAAGGGCGATGTTGACTTTGATTCGGGGCTAGGAGTTAGCACCTTATCTTCAGGTCCTACAACAAATACTTTTATAGCGCAATATGACAACTCAGGAAATATAATTTGGGCAAGAACAATCGGCGGATCGGGTGTTGTATATATGAATTCTATTAAACTGAATACGTCAAATGAAATTTTTATGACGGGCCAATTTGAAGGAACTATAGACTTTAATCCCGGTCCTGGAGTTTTCAATTTAGTTCCAGCAGGGAATTTTGATGCTTTTATACTAAAGCTAAATAATTGCCCAACATCGTATTCTAGCATAAACGTATCTGCTTGCAACAGCTATACATCTCCGGGTGGTAGCGCTTCATGGACCAGCTCTGGCGTATATGTAGATTCTCTTCAGACTAACCTCGGATGTGATTCTATAATTACGATTAACCTTACCATTTATAACTCACCCAGTCCAACAATAACAACATCAGGCTCAACAACGCTCTGCCAAGGAGGAAGTGTTAACCTGAACGCTGGAAGTGGGTATGCTTCATACACTTGGAATACAGGGGCACAGACACAAACAATTAATGCTGTCACTGGTAATATTTATACTGTGACGGTTTCCAATGGAAATGGGTGTTCAGGTTCCGACTCTCAAGAAGTTATAGTAAACTCAAATCCTACCCCTTCAATTATACCTCTCGGGGCAACTACTTTCTGTGAGGGTGAAAGTGTTACACTTGAAACTGATAATGCCTATGTTTCCTACAATTGGAATACGGGTGGAAATTCGCAAGCTGTTATTGCCAATTCGAGCAATACCTACACTGTAACTGTTACAGATGACAATGGTTGTCAAGGAACAGCATCTGAGATTGTTCACGTAAATCCGAATCCGCTACCGTTGATAACAACAAACGGATCTACAACAATTTGTGGAGAAGAAAATTTACAACTTTATGGCGGCGATGGTTTTTCTACTTATTTATGGACTGGGGGTTATGAAACGCAGAATATTAACGTTTCCAACGCAGGAGCATACGTTTTAACAGTAACGAATGCGAATGGTTGTATTGGAAATTCTGCGCCTATAGATATTTCTCAAACACCCATTCCTTCCGCATCTTATAGCTATATTGAAAATAATAATAGCATCGCATTTAGCGACCTAACCTCAGGCAGCCCAGACACCTGGGCCTGGGATTTTGGAGACGGAAGCTCAAGTTCACAGCAAAACCCAACGCATAGTTACAGTACTTCTGGAGATTATTTAGTATGCCTCATTGCCTCTGAAGGTAGTTGCTCAGATTCTATCTGTCAAATTGTAAGTGCTACTGTTACAGGCATCGACAACATTGTAACGAACAAATCCTCAATCTACCCTAACCCCAATAACGGTATTTTTGCTATTGAAACATTTGATGTTTTTTCAACTGAAATATACGATATGCAAGGAAAAATCTTATTTTCTGACACCATTTATCCCGGAAAAAATGAAATTGACCTTTCAAATTTTTCTAGTGGGCTATACCTCTTAAGAGCGGTAAATATGAATACATCCTTTCAACTGAAAATTGAAATTATTCGTTAACAACAATTCACAAAGACCTAACCTAAATTAGCACGTAAAAAATTCAAACCAAGAATTTTTTAAAACATAATTTTATGCCGTGCTCGTTTTAATCATTTATTTCTGTTTGATAATAGCTCTAACCATTTACCAGAAAAGTAAATGGAGTCACCCTATTTTCAAATCACAAACCAAAGTTCCGTGGTGGATATCCGGGGTATCGCTGTATATGCTTTATCTGTCGGCCGATCAAGGACAGTTGCTCTCGGGCATTATTTCGCAACACGGTATGCAGGGCATGTGGATGGTTTGGGCAAGCTGCCTCGGAGCGTTTGTTGTTCCAATGGTATTCGCACCGCTTTGGCAAAAACTCGATTTTATTACAGATAATCAATTCTTGCTTTTTCGCTTTCCAGGAAAAAGCGGAAAAGCACTGCATCTCTTTCGAGCCATATACGTGGGCGGACTCGTGGTTGCGCTCCTCATCTGCTTTCACATTCTCGGATTCGCGCGCGTACTTCAAACCTATTTCGAACTAGACGCAACAACTTCCATTGGAATAACAGGAGCAATCCTGTGTCTCTTCGCGCTGAAAAATGTCTTCGACATAAAATTAAAAATGGATCTTCTTCACTTCGGATTCTATCTCTTCGGATTTTGCGTAATACTCTTCTCTCTTTTCAAACTCGGTGTTGAATGGGATTCGTTTTTTACGTTCTTCGAAAGTCATCCCGAAAAAAAACAACTCTTTCCCTCTAACGACAATACTTCCGGTTGGTTTTCATTTTTTGTTTTTATTGGAGTTCAATGGTGGAGCTGCTCGCTATTCGATGGCGGAGGACCCGAAATGTCGCGGTTTACAGCGACTAAAAACAAAAAAAACTCGATACGATCAGGACTTTTTCCAATTGTTGTTTCAATAATCATGGGATTCTTCCTCGTCGGTCAGATTCTCCTTCTTCTGGGAGCATCCCCAGAACTTGTAAACGGAGAAATACTGTATGTTGAAGGCATCTTCAAAATAGTCCCTGAAAGTTTGAAAAGCATTGTCTTATTGGGTTTTTTCGGAATGTTTATTACTACCGCTGAATCTCTCATGAATTGGGGAGCATCATTTTTAACGATTGATGCGTACAAAACATATGTTCACCCAAATGCCTCGGACAAAAATGTACGAGCCGCTTCATTCGCTACAATGCTCTTGCTCTCTTTATTTTCTACATTCTTCGCGCTTCAAATCGATAGTCTGCAAAGTCTCATGAAAATAACCTTTTCAATAGCTGCGGGAGTGGCACCTGTTTATATTCTGCGCTGGGTGTGGTTTCGGGTGAATGCTTGGTCGCAAATTAGCGCTATGATAAGCTCTGCAGTTTGCACGCTCATCTACCCCACGGTGCATGCATCTTTACCGTTAAAAGATCTTCCTATGGAGGAGTCTCGGGTGCTCGTCGTTACGGCAATTACGACTGCCATCTGGTTAATTGTAACCTATGCCACTCCCAATCAGAGCGAAACCGTAAAATTAAAAATGATGCCGATCATTGAGAACAAGGGAATGCTGTTGCGACAATTCGCATGGGCATTGGCGTTGGGCTTTCTGCTATTGTTTCTTTCTTCAGAAGTTTGGTACTTTTTTCTTTGTTGAAAACCAACCCCGCCAATTTTTCATTTTCGAATATGTACAAAAAAATAAGGGATGGCTTCAAGCCACCCCTCGTTTTTTAAACTCTTAAAAATCTCAATAACTAAGCACTGATTAGTATGATTTCTTCATTGTTGTGCGCTTACCATCTGCATCTTCATAAATTACTTTAGCAGCGTCGTATTCAACAATTTTATCCGGTGAGTTTTTCTTTCTTACCGATTCAAGCATCACTTCAGCGTCAAGATTAGGGTTGTCTGACGTTACTTTGTCGTAGGTATAATAAATAAATTTATCCTTAACCTTCCACGTTCCACTTATCTGTATGGTCACAGAAATCAAATCACCGAACTCTGGTTCATAGCCTTCAAAGGTGGCCTTTCCATCAAACTTACCATCCTTGTAATAGTGATTTGTGATATTTGTAACGTTCGTACCATCCTCCTCTGTACGATTATCCACATAAAATTCTCCAACTAAAGCTTCTGTCATTTTCTCATCTTCGGTTTTTACGACAACTGGCGCTTTATCCGAATTTGATGAGCTGCAGCCAGATAAGACTATTGCTGCTAGTAAAAATAATTTAAATGCGTTTTTCATAATAAAATTTAATTTTTAATAGTCAAAGATAAAAAATTTAGTTTAACGATTACACATTTTGTAAAATATACATAAAACAAAAAGCGCCCCTTTCTCGGAGCGCTTTTATATTCTAGATTGAAAGTCGAAACTTATACTACCCCTTGGTCTAACATAGCATCGGCAACTTTTACGAAACCTGCGATGTTTGCACCTTTCACGTAGTTAACATGATCGCCTTCTGTACCGTACTGAACGCACGCTGCGTGAATGCTCTTCATGATATTGTGAAGACGTTGATCTACCTCTTCACGAGTCCAGCTTAAACGAAGGCTGTTCTGAGACATTTCCAAACCAGATGTAGCTACACCACCAGCGTTTGAAGCTTTTCCTGGAGAGAACATTAATTTGTTTTCGTCGAATACCGCAATTGCTTCTGGTGTTGAAGGCATGTTAGCACCTTCCGCTACTGCAACACAACCGTTTGCTACTAATGCTTTCGCATCGTCGCCATTCAATTCGTTTTGTGTAGCGCATGGAAGAGCAATGTCGCACTTCACACCCCAAGGTGTTTTTCCAGCTACGAACTCACATCCGTATTTAACTGCGTACTCTTGAATACGTCCGCGCTTCACGTTTTTCAATTCCATTAAGAAAGCAAGTTTCTCGGCATCGATTCCGTTTGCGTCGTAGATATATCCAGAAGAATCTGAAGCAGTAACCACTTTAGCACCTAGTTCAGTTGCTTTTTCAATAGCGTATTGAGCAACGTTTCCAGAACCTGAAACAACAACCGTTTTACCGCTGAAGTTCATTCCTTTCACTGCCAACATTTCTTGAGCGAAGTATACAGTACCGTAACCAGTAGCTTCCGGACGAATCAATGATCCACCCCAGTTGCGACCTTTTCCAGTTAATACACCGGTAAACTCGTTACGAAGACGCTTGTACTGACCGAACATAAATCCGATCTCGCGTCCACCTACTCCGATATCTCCAGCAGGAACGTCCGTATCAGCACCAATGTGGCGAGACAATTCGCTCATGAAGCTTTGACAAAAAGCCATAACCTCACGATCGCTCTTTCCTTTCGGATCGAAGTCTGATCCACCTTTACCACCGCCCATTGGAAGGGTAGTCAAAGAATTTTTGAAAATTTGTTCGAATCCTAAGAATTTCAAAACAGACAGATTCACCGTTGGGTGAAAACGCAATCCGCCTTTGTAAGGTCCGATTGCACTGTTGAATTCTACGCGGTATCCGCGGTTTACTTGAACTTCGCCTTTATCATCTACCCATGGAACACGGAAGATTATTGTACGTTCTGGTTCAACAATGCGTTCAAGGATTTTAGCATCCTTATACTTAGGATGATTTTCCATAAATGGAATAATGGCTTCCGCCACCTCGTGAACTGCTTGAAGGAACTCAGGCTCGTTCGGGTTCATTGACCGAACTTTCGACATAAAGGCGTCAATTTGCTCTTGATGTTGTTGTGACATGATTTTCGATTTTGTGGGGACGAAGATAGCACTCTTAACCATAGGTTGACAAAGGATGACTAAAATTTCATTCGAAAATAGATTTAGCGTTTCTTTGCAGACTATTCGCAAAGCTATGTGGGCAAAAATTGCTGCTTTTATTCTTCGTAACCGAATCTTACTTGGTGTGCTAACATTAGCCATCACTGTTTTTATGGGTTGGGAAGCACGCAATGTGCGCATGAGCTATAAGTTTTCGGGGGTACTTCCTCAAGACGACCCCACATTCGTTGAATACCAAGCCTTCACCAAGCAGTTCTCGGAAGACGGAAATGTTATGGTTGTTGGACTGAATGACCCTGAAATCTGGGAGCTTCAGAACTTTATTGCGCTGAAGGAACTTGGTAACACCCTCAAGAAAATTACTGTTCCCGTTGATACGATTATTAACGGTGTGAAAACTACCGTTCAACGCAACGTAGTTGACTCTGTGTTTTCCATTGCGCATTGCTATGAAATGTACGCAGACACTACGGAAGAGCGTTTTCGCTTCCGGCATATTTCTGATGGAAAGTTAGAGTCGCAAGTCCAACTCGATTCGGTAAAACAAAAGATATTATCACTTCCTTTTTACGATGGATTGCTTTACAAATCGAAATCAGACGCTACGTTGATGATGATTTTTGTTAATGGAAAACTTTTTAATTCACAATTCCGAGGAAATGCAGTGGACCAGATTGTAGAAAAAATCAATCAGTTTTCTAAAGACTCCTACATAAAGACATTCATCTCTGGACTTCCATTCATACGCACGCAAATGACGGCCAAGGTGAAGGCCGAGTTGAAATTCTTTACGCTGTTATCGCTGCTAGTAAGCGCCGTTCTGCTCTTCATTTTCTTCCGAAGTGTTCGAGCTGTTTTAGTTTGTATGGTTATTATTGGAATTGGTGTGGTCGTTTCTATGGGTACTATTGCGCTGTTCGACTATCCGATTACCATGCTCATGGGACTCATTCCACCTCTCATGATCGTTATTGGGGTTCCTAATTGCATTTACCTACTTACAAAATACCACCAGGAGTTCATTCGTCATGGAAATAAAATGCGCGCCATGACCCGTGTAATTCAGAAGGTGGGTGAAGCAGCGTTCATGATTAACGCAACCACCGCTGTTGGATTCGCTACATTCATTTTTGTAGACAGCGATTTGCTGAAGCAATTCGGGGTTATCTCGGCGTTGAATAGCATGCTTATGTTCTTCATTTCGCTTATCGCATTTCCAATTCTATTCTCTTACACTGCAGCGCCAAAAGCCCGTCACTTAAAGCATCTCGACATGCGTTGGTTGTATCACACGCTAGAGAATTTGGTGAAAATGATTACCAAAAACAGAAGGCCAATTTACTTCATAACTATAATTATTACAGGGCTTAGTTTTTATGGAATGACCTTGGTGAAGACGACAGGAAATATTGTAGATGACCTTCCAGACGATGACCGTGTCATTACCGACCTACACTGGTTTGAAAAGCATTTCGACGGGGTTATGCCTTTCGAAATTATGGTTGAAGCCAAGCGCGGAAAAATTACAAATCCGAAAACCATTGCTCGAATAGATTCGCTTCAAGATGTAATGGACACTTTGCCCGGTGTTTCAACAAAAATATCAAGATCTTTGTCAATAGCAGATGCCATTAAGTTTGCCAAGCAAGCCTATTATGATGGAGATCCGGAATATTACGATTTAATTAGTCGTGGCGAACAGCAATTCATTGGACCTTATTTCGAGCAATCGGATAGCGCTGCTGAAAATTCAAACGCTTCTAAATATTCAAACACATTCTTAGACGATTCGTTGAAGAAAACCCGCATTACCGCTCAGGTTGCGGATATCGGAACCCTTGCGATGGATTCGTTATTGAATACGCTGCGTCCGGAAGTGACGAAACTTTTTCCAGATAGTTTGTACAAGGTGACCATGACAGGAACCAGCATTGTGTTCTTGAAAGGAACCACTTATTTGGTGAATAATTTATTCTCGAGTTTGCTCTTTGCTGTTGGGGTTATTTGTCTGCTCATGTGGGTGATGTTCCGCAGTCTGCGCATGCTTTTGATCTCTCTTGTCCCGAATTTAATTCCTCAGTTTATTACAGCTGGATTCATGGGATTTTTCGATATTCCATTGAAACCCTCTACCATTTTGGTGTTCAGTATTGCATTTGGAATTACGGTAGACAACACCATTCATTTCCTTGCGAAATATCGCCAGGAATTGCGTGAGCACAATTGGAACATTAAGCTTTCTGTATTGTCTGCGGTGAAGGACACGGGGGCAAGTATTCTCTTCACATCCATAGTCTTGTTCTTCGGTTTTGGAATATTCGTGTTCTCTGAATTCGATGGAACGCGTGCCTTGGGAATATTGACTTCCTTGACGTTGTTTACCGCGATGTTAACGAATCTTATTGTGTTGCCCGCTATGTTGTTATCGTTGGAGCATCATTTAAGCACCAAGGCGTTTGCCGAGCCGTTTATGCAAGTCATAGATGAGGAAGACGATTTGTCTTACGAAGCGTGGCGCATGCAGAAGATAGATCCCACGCTTCCGGAAGAAAGTCTAGGCGGAGAATCGGAAGACGATAAAGTTTAAGAGATTATTTCGATTCTTCGAATACTTCGTTTACGCTTTCTTCGAGTGAGTTCAGTTCGTTTACTACTTCATTGAGTGAATCAGCAGGAACGGGTTGGGAAGATCCCTTCCAAGAAGAGACTACGGCTTTCACTTTATGAATAGCATCTTGAATGCGCAATTTCGCACTCTTCCATTTACTAGATTTAGAATCTGAATCTCCAGAATGGATATTCATTTCGTAACGTTCAGCTGCATTGAGCAAGCACACGCGAAGATCGTTTTCATTCCAAGGTTTGGCCACGTAGCGATAGACTTGTCCGCGATTAATTGCGTCTATCACCGCTTCGATATCGGCGTATCCTGTAACAAGTATTCTCACAGCATTTGGAAAGTCGTTGAGTGTAAGTTCGAAGAATTCCACTCCGCTGAGTTCCGGCATTTTCTGATCGGAAAGAATTATGGGAACAACGTTAGCGTTGAGGTAAGCCACGGCCTCTTGCGGAGACGTTGTAGTAAACACATCGAATTCTCTTCTGAAAAGCGCTTTGAAAGCGATGAGGTTGTTTTCTTCGTCGTCGAGGTAAAGTACTTTAATCATAAAACTAATTGGGTCTTAGTTAACGATTGGTAAAGTTATAAGAAAAGTAGTGCCCTCGTTTGTATTACTTGTGAACGAAAGATGCCCGTTGTGCTCACCTAAGATTCCTGAGACAATGCCTAAGCCAAGTCCTGTGCCTTCTCCAACATCTTTTGTGGTGAAGAACGGCTCGAATATTTTACTTTGAATTTCAATTGGAATACCTGTCCCGTTGTCTTGAATTTCAACACAAATTTTGTTTTCAGAAAGGTAAGACCGAACGTTAATGATTCGGTCAATTGGCTGTCTGCCGGGCAGGCGTGTGGCTTGAACTGCGTTAGTCACGAGGTTCATGAAGACTTGCGAAAGTTTTCCTGGGTAGCAGTAAATGTTAGGGATATTCTCTCCCAATTCTAGATTGAGCGTAACCTCGGCTTTGGTCATGTTTTTCATAACAACGAGTGTCGAGTTCAGGCATTCGTTAATGTCTGCTAAGATGAGTTCGCTCCTGTCCATTCGTGAGAATACACGCAGTCCTTTTACTATTTCGGCGGTGCGTTTCGATCCGTCTTCAATACCGTGAAGCAGTTGTTCTATTTCTTTTTTGAGGTATTCTACATCGAGTTTCTTGTATTGACTTTTCAGATGGTTTACTTGTTCTAGAAGGTCTTTGTTTTCGTCTATTTCCGCAATTTGTGAGAGCAACTCAAGAATTTCATCGACATCGCGTTTCAGCGGTCCAACGTTCGATTGAACGAAGTTGATTGGGTTGTTTATTTCGTGGGCGATACCTGCGGTCATTTGTCCAATTGAAGCTAGCTTTTCTGACTCAACCAGTTGTTGTTGTGTCATACGGAGGTCGTTCATGGCGGTATGCAGTTCGGTGTTTCTGTTTTCGAGACTTGCGGTTCTTTCGTGCACTTTTTTCTCGAGTTCCACATTTTGTTCTGTAACGAGTCTTTCATTCTCTTTCATGGCAACGAATGCTTGTTGTTGTGAAAGTTCTTTTTCTTGTTTTAGCACATTAATTCGATCTGCCAGCGCAAACGACAGCAACAGAATCTCCACCACCGAACCCACTGGCAACGCGAAGTTTGTGAACGCGTTGAAAGGTAGGATGCCGAAGTTTCGTAAAGCATATAAAGTAAGACCGAGAATAAAAATTACCCACGCTACTATAAAATACCTTGCTGGTTTGTATCCTTGTTTAATTGCTTTTATTGAAGCAAAAATTAATATCAATGCAGACGATGCGCCAACGTTTAGTATTATTTGCGTTGTATTATGAAATCCAAAAACCGCTAAAACGATTGCAGCCAAATAAAGCAGTTTGAAGAAATTCAAAATACTATTTATTTTAGGTGCGTATTGAACAGTTCTAATAAACCTCTGGGCAAAATAAATCGTTGCTAGACCGCTTAATCCGGGGACTATTGAACCTAACGAAATATTTAACCCTCCTGAAAAATTGAATATATATTTCGACGAAAATCCAAATAGCACGAGCTGAGTATATCCTACAGTAAAAATGTAAAAAATATAAAGCAGGTAAACCGAATCTCTGATCGAAAAATACAAAAACAGGTTGTAAATAAACATCGAGAGAATTATCCCAAGATAAATTGCGAATATCAAATCAATATTCTCATATTCATTTAATAAATGAACTGAATCTTCAACGCTCAAAGGAATAAGTAATTGATCTGAACTTTTTACTTTCAAATAAAACTCAATAATGTTATCTGTAGATTTGTGAATATCAACTGCGTTACCCGAAATATTATACTCTCTTAGGTTTAAAGGTATTTTCTCCCCTGAACTTTTGTGAAAAATAGAATCTGGTGTAATTTGATATACCTCAACATCGTCAATAATTGGATTCGCTATATGCAATACTTTTTGGCTTTTCCAAAAAATGCTATCAACCTGAAATTTCCAATGGATTAAATATGTTCCTTGCTTTAAACCTAAATTAATGATTGTTCCATTACCGCTTATATATTCTAAATTTCTCCAATTTTCAATTTTGGAATTTTCAGGAAATTCACAATATCCTATTTGCGATTTACTTTCAACTGAAATAATAAATAAGCAAAGTAAAAGAAGAAAATTTCTCATGTTTCAATTTGATAATAAATAGATGTCAAGCCATCTCCAATTATTTCATCTGCTCTTAATATGGGACTTGCCCTAATTTCGTTAATCTTAAACCGCTCAATTTCATCCGAATCTGTAAGTCCAATAATATTTGGTTGATGAGTAATGTGGGCATATTGATTTGCACCAGCGTAAAAAACCTTTCCTCCTTCACCCAAAGATTCAACCAAACGGAATCCATATTTATGCGAAATTCTGTAAGTAAATGCTGAGCAGAGAGCAATCATCTCATTATAGCCTAGCAACCCGCCAAGTGCAATCGCACTTCTAATACTGTACACACTACCAATACCTAACCCGGCTACAGCAACTGAATTCCATAACCCACACAATTCGGCGACTGGACCGCTCCTACCTTTCAAAAATTCATCAAGATTAGGAATGTCCTCTCCAACCGCACTTTGAATAGGCAGCTCTAATTTAGATCCCAGCATCTGTAATCTCGATCCCCCGTATGTGATTTTTCTATCAGTTGATTCAATAATAATAACATGTGTGCCCGGATCAAACATCCATTCTTCCGTTGAGCTTGTTAGTTTAAAGCCAAAAGCTTCCAAAACTCCTAAATGGCCCTCTCTAAAGCGCATACAACTATCTAAATCATCCACAGCCCTAAAACTTCTGATTGAAATTTCACCTAAGTGTTTTTCAGGTGAATTGATATTATAGCCCATGAACTCCTAACTTCTGCTGAAGATCCATAAAATATCTACCGGAGGGAATTGGGTTGCCAAGTAAAATGTTTCTTGCAGCAATTGTCACAGTTGCACCTCCATGAAATACATCGCTCGCCAATTGAGGCCAAGTATCTATGGATTTCCCAAGCTCCATCATCGATTCAATCCCTCGTTTAGAAGCCGTTGATAAATCAATAAACCTCAGTAATACTTCACTAGACTGATCATGTAACAAATCCTCAATTTCCGATTCTAAAATAGCACCATGAAAAATTGGTTCATCCTCGTCTTGATAATTTTCTACATCAAGTAATCCCCTATCACTCGTTTCCATCAACAAAGGAACACCAAAACGTTTGGCAAAAATTCTAAGCACCAGTTTAATATTGCCACTATCACATTCATCAACTATCAAATCTAAATTCCTCTGACCCTGGAAAAATTCTCCAACATTCGATGTGTCAATTCCTTCGCCATAAACTTGAATATTCAAATACGGATCTATCTCTAAAGCCCATCGTTTAGCAATTTCAACTTTAGGCAATCCAATGTCTGCCAATTTGAAAGGAAGTCTATTCAAATTTGACATTGATAACGTGTCGAAATCAGCAATTTTAAAATTTTCGGCAACTCTCTCCAAGACCATTGTTAGAAAAACTGAGAAACCAACTGACATGCCTACGATACCAATAGTTTTGCTTGCTAATTCCGCTTGCTCTGATTTTGTTATTTTATTTCTGTTCCTGGAAGTTCTCAGCTCAACAAACTCTGATTTTTCTAAGATTCTTAACGCCACATTATTCCAAGGGTAAAAAACCCAATTTCCATATTGAGAATTCGCTGTAATAAATTCCTTTGATTCCAAAATTCCGTCCGTGAGCTTAAGACTTCTAATAGAAAACAATTCTTGAAGTTGGCTTTGTAACAAATCTAGTTCAATCAAATTTGGAAACTCATTCCTAATAGATTGAATTTCATTTGATTGGCTTTCTATCGAAAAAATAGCAGGTTCCAAAGTGAAAAATTATTACTGCAAGAAACTGAATTTATTGCAATCCGTAACTTAGTTTTAGCGCTTGTTGTAAACAACCTAAAGTTTATTGTAATGCCAAAACCTAATAAAAACTCTAACTCGATTATATCGTTTCCAACTTGGAAAGAAGTTATTAATTGCTTTATCGATGAGAATTCGAAAAAAGAAAATTTAAACTTGAATGACTTCAAAAGTAAAATTGATTTTTTTCAATCGAATGCTCGAATGATTACAGACGACATGGCCAATAAAAGTGTTTCACTAGCCATGCAAATGATGATTGGTGCTGCTGGTGAATACGTTCCAGGTGAAACACTGGACAGCATAATTCCTCGAATAAAAGAATCGGGATTTTCTAGTAATGAATTTTACACGGTTTTTGACCTATTGCAATCAAATTACTGCGTAAAAGATGACTCTCTCAGCGCAAAACTTGGAATTAAACCGGAAAATTTCGAATTGTACAATCTGTTAGGAATTTCTGGACATCCTTTTAAAGTTCATGAAGAAGATTTGCCTCATTTCATAAGATGGGCAGGTGTTGCATTTCTGTTGTTTTCTCTTCCTGGCTTTACCTTCCAGTCTAATAAAGACCACTTCATAATAAAATTCAGAGTAAATGTAACCTCTTCAGAAATTCCTGAAATAGCGCAACTTAAATATGTCACTCTTGAAAAAAAATGCTTTCTAAGTAATGAAAGCGTCGGTAACAACGAATTCATTCCAAGGTATCATTTTGATAGATGGTCTATAATTCCTAGTAGTGAAGATCTGTTTGTTAAACCCCAATTCGTTTCAGACTTTCAGCAGAGTGCGTTTATGAATGGCCTGAATTATTTATTCAATGCATCCCTATTGAATTTTCCAATCAAATATCTCTTAATGCTCGAAGAACGAATTCTTCAAGACAGAAATAAGGGGATTTCTAATGAAATCAATAGAAATATTTTCGAGCATTCTGGAATTGAATCCTCCTTCGATGAATATCAAATCGGGGATTATATGGCAAAAACAATTCGCCCAAAACTTACCGAGCTAGTTCAAAAATGGGACTCTTCTCAATCTTCGAAGACAATCGAAAATGACAACAAAGCCATCCACCAAGCACAAAAGCTAGGTCTTTTACCAATACCAGAAAAAATTAAGGCGTTGATCTACTCAAGGGTGGGGGAATAATCTTTTCGAAAATTTCGAAAAACTAAATTTTAGGGGTTTTGAAATATGAGTTTTGGGAAAACTAAAACCAATTCTCCTATGAAAACTGTTTTCAAAAACACAAACTACCCTAAGCTTAAACAACTTAGAATGCTGTATTCTTTCAAACAAGAATACATCGCCGACCAACTCGGTATCTCACAGTCGGAATACAGCAGACTCGAAAACGGACAACGCTACGTTAAAATCGATGACTTCAAAAAACTCGCGCAACTCTATCGAGTTACTCCCGCGCTACTCATGGTGTCAGAAGCATACGCCCACGTTGACGTTGAAAAGATTAAGGCCGAAGTCATTGAAGAAACTAACGCCATTACCAAACGCATGATGGAAGAGAACGCTATTCTTCAATCACGTCTCGATGAATCCATTCAAATGACACAATCACTCCTTAAAGCTATTGCCGAATTGCAAAATAAAAAGCCCCGAATCACCCATGATTCCTACACTTCCGAAAAAAAATCAAGAAAAATGAAACCTTAAAAGAATGAGCTGCGTTAAACCGAGACCAAACACTTCAATTATGAATCATTCAAACTCTCCCAACAATACACTCAACACTATGGTTAATGTTCTTTGCTTAGACGACGACGCAATGGTGCTTCACACCTTCAAATCACTTTTCGGAAACGATTACAATGTTTTCACAGCAACCGATCCTTTCGATGCCTACAACATTATGAAGTCCGAAAACATTCAAGTAGTCATCTCAGATTTGGAAATGCCTAGCATGTCCGGAACACACTTCCTACAGCGCATGGCACAAGAATTTCCAAAAGCACAACGTATTCTTCTTTCAGGTAACATAACCGCTGAAGCCATGCTAAGCGCAATTAACCAAGCCCGCGTATTTCGTGTGTGCACGAAACCTTTCAAAAAAGAAGAGATGAACGACACACTAGAAGCGGCATTCAAGAACTATCAGGAAATGGCAGAAAAAGAAAATTCAATCAAGCGACTTGAAAAACAAAACGCACAGTTCGAATTTTTACTACGTCAACAAATGCTTTCGTAATCTCTGCAGTTTTCATCATACGAGGAAGGGCCAAATGGCCCTTTTTCATTTTTCAAATCCGGCTTCAGACAAACCGAATAAAGCAAAATCATATTTAACAGGATCAGCAGCATCATACATTCGAAGATTACGGTCCAACTCTTCAACCGCCTTCCAATCCGATTGCGTGCGGTTCAATAATCCGAACATTCTAGCCGTTCTTCCCGAATGGACGTCCAATGGAATCGACAATTGGGATGGACTTATTCCTTTCCACAATCCGAAATCTACTCCTCTCTTGTCGTTACGAACCATCCAACGCAAGAACATGTTAATGCGCTTCGCGGTGCTATTCCGCACCGGACTCGCCACGTGCTTCAAGGCGCGGTGCGATTCACTTCCAACAAAAATGTTTCTAAAATATTCTATGCCTTCCTTCGACCCGCCAAGAGAAAATCCCTTCGTAAAAAGCGCTTCCATACCACCTTCTTCAACATAAATTCTTCGTAACGACTTCACGAAAAATTCAACATCTTCCTTCATGAAAGTCCGGTGTATCGAGGGTTTCCAATTTTTAAAGTCTTTCGGTTGGGCATTCAAAACAAAATCAAACGGCGTCTGATCCATGTATTCCATGAGCCGATTCGCACTGACTAAAATAGATTTCCGATTGCCCCAACTGATGGTAGCGGTTAAGAATGCGGAGATCTCAACATCCTCTTTTTTACTGAAGGAATGAGGAATACTGATTGGATCTTCTTCTATGAATGAACTGCGGTTGTATTTATCTACAGACCGCTCCAGCGCTTCGCGCAATTCCTCATTTACCTCCGGTGAATGCATATTGCAAGAGATTCGCTCCCATTTGAAAAGCCTTGGTGCGCGCAGCTTCCGAGTCTTTGTGCACATTAGAGTCTTCCCAACCATCTCCCAAATCGCATTCAAAATCGTAAAAAACTACGAGCCGATTATCGATGAAAATTCCTAGCCCTTGAGCAGCCTTATTGTCGTGCTCGTGAATCTTAGGCAACCCTGAATTGAATTCGTATTTCTGATGATAAACGGGATGCCCAAAAGGAATCTCAACGAAATCGGCATCGGGAAATACTTTCTTCATTTCCTTGCGAATGAACTTGTCTAATCCGTAGTTATCTGAAATGTGTAAGAAACCACCGCTCGACAAATAGAGTCGCAAGTTCTCGGCGTCAGCCGCGGAAAAAACCACATTCCCGTGTCCGGTCATGTGAACAAACGGATAGTTGAATAATTCCGAACTGCCCACCTCAACGTAAGGCGTTTCCTTGGCAATGTTCATCTTCAACTCGTTATTCACAAACGTCACTAAATTCGGTAAACTCGTTGGATTCGCGTAGTAGTCTCCTCCCCCTTTGTATTTCATAACAGCAATCTGATACGATTGGCTGAATGCCCCCATTGCCAAGACATTCAAACAAAAAATCAAAATACTTTTTTTCAAAAATTCCATATTCTAAATTGAATGAATCCAGTTTCTCATCATGTGCATTCCATCTTTCGTAAGTACCGACTCCGGATGAAATTGAACAGCCATTAAAGGTAATACTTTGTGTTGAATTGCCATCACCAAACCACTTGTATTCCTAGCAATTACTTCGAACGAGGTTGGAAGGAAATCATTGTCTATGACCCAACTGTGGTAATGTCCCACTTCAAATTGATTGGGTAATCCAGCAAACAAAACAGACACGCCTACTCTTTGAACCTCTGAAGAAACACCGTGAAGAACCTGATCAAGATTCTTTAATTTCCCTCCTTCGTGAAGCGCCATAGCCTGACACCCTAGACAAATTCCTAAGATGGGAATTTGTTCCCAAAATGTTGCTATGAACTTCATTAGATCTCCTGATTCTTCAGGTAATCCAGGGCCTGGAGAAAGAACTACAGCATCGTAATTCAACACTTCATTCCAAGGAATTTCATTGTTTCTAACCACACGAACCGTTGCTTTCAAAGCTTCGCAATAGTGCACCAAATTGTAGGTGAACGAATCGAAGTTATCTATGAATAGTATGTTCTTATTTGTGTGTTCCACCTTTTATGTCGAAGTTTGAAAAAACAACGCAACATTACGAATGAAAAGGGCAATTGAATCAAAAAAAGTACCCGCGCCTATTGGTCCATATAGCCAGGCAATTGTAGCCAACGGTATGGTGTACACAAGCGGACAGATAGCCATTGACCCATCAACGGGCGAGTATACGCCATCTGCTATTGAAGCCGAAGCGGAACTCGTAATGAAAAATCTTGAAGCGTTGCTTGAAGCCTCTGGTTCAGATTTTAGTTCTGTTGTTAAAACGAGTATTTTCTTGCAGAGCATGTCAGACTTTGCAGAAGTGAATGCTGTTTACTCCAAGTATATGGTGGCTCCCTTTCCTGCAAGAGAAACCGTAGAAGTTGCGCAACTTCCGAAAAGCGCGAAAGTTGAAATTAGTATGATCTCAATTGTAAAATAATGATACTCAAAAAAATTCTTCACTACCTAAATCCTTTGAATCTTTTCAAAAAAGAGCAAGGCGATATTAACCTCCGCATGATGCACGGGATTAATAAAATTTCAATACTTGTTTTTGTAGTTGCGTTAACCGTATTGGTTATTCGCTGGATGAAGTAGTTACTTCCAACGCATAGTTTCGATCATGTGCACCACATCTTCGCGCATGAACTTCAAGCACGGCGCAAGTGAATCAGAATTTGGTTTGTTGCGGAAATACAGCACTCCGCGCAAAAAATGATTCACACTGTCGGTAACAAAAAATTGTAGCTGAGATGCGGCTTCTCCTTCGAGATCGTAGATGATTCCATACATTTTCGTAGAGTCAATTCGTATCTGTGTGCGACGAATTGCAGTTGCTTTTACTTCGTGCATTAATGTGAAATCATATGCTTTGGAAATATGCTTTTCCAAATTGTTTTCTACTGGAAAATAAGAACAATATACAGTTGCTCTTAGTCGAGGGACAAAAAGGTTGAACCAGCAACCCGTGTTTCCTTCTTCACTGGGAATATTTTCAATCTTAGAATAATTCGGAGCTTCAAATGAAACAGGACATTCACTCTCGAAGTGAGTGTATTTCTTCTCTGGAAAATCAATTCTGAAATATGCTTTTTTCCTAGGAACAGGAGTATCTCTGGTAAAGAAAAAGTAATACACTCCCCCTGCAGCCAACAAGACCGTAGCCAATATCAGTGTCCAACGCTTGTACTTCTTAAACATATCGCTTTGCTTTAACTCGACTTATTTTTCTGTTGTCGGCCGATTCTATAGTGAATTCGAAATTACCGAACTGCCAAGTTTCTTCGGGCTTCGGAATTCTTCCCATTTGTTCAACAATGAATCCGCCAAGGGTGGTGCTGTCTCCGCGTGAAGCTTCAAAATCATCTCCGTCCATGTCGTAAACACGGTACATATCTATCAACGGAATTTTCGCAACGAAAAGTATATTTTTCTCATCGAGTTTCGACCATAAAATTTCACTTTGATCGTCGAACTCGTCTTTCACTTCTCCAACTATTTCTTGAAGTATATCTTGAAGAGTTACAATACCCGAAGTTCCTCCGTATTCATCAACCACAATAGCCATGTGCATTTTGTCGCGTTGAAATTC
Organism: Flavobacteriales bacterium; assembly: GCA_947466425.1. Classification (GTDB taxonomy): domain Bacteria; phylum Bacteroidota; class Bacteroidia; order Flavobacteriales_D; family Sanyastnellaceae; genus CAIZGX01. Next base: position 20,396 of record CANIBZ010000010.1, on the reverse strand, counting down.
GGTTAACAAATCATCTACCTGCTTGCTCTCCGGGACGAAGAAGGCCTTGCGCTGCAAGCTCTCCCAATTGAATTCTTCTTTGTCTAAGTGAGGAAGTAAATCTTTCGCGTAAAGAATTCCAGCTACCGAATCCAACTTCTCATTGGCTACAACAAATCGAGAATACCCCGAAGATTCCACGCGCTGAATAACATTTTTGAATGACTCTCCTAAAAACAGACAAACGATATCTACACGAGGTGTCATAATTTGCACCACTTCATTGTCGCCGAAGGTCACAATGCCTTCTAAAATGCGATGCTCTTCTTCGGAACGATTATCATCGGAAGTCAGCTCCAACGCATGTCCGAGTTCGTCTACTGATATGTTTACTCCTTGCTGATTTTGATCGCTCTCGAACCATTTTCCGGCGGTGGTCAGAATCCAGATAACCGGAGAAAATACTTTGTCGAGAATGATGAATAAAAATGCAAATCGCTTCGCTAATTTTATGTTATTCGCCGTTGCGTATACCTTCGGAATAACCTCTCCGAACAAGACAATAATGGTGGTTACTCCAACAACATTAAGTAATCCTACAACCCAAGGTTCAAGCGAAGTTCCTTCAAACCACATATCGAACAAAATCGTAGAAACAAGCACCACCGCAATGTTCACCATGTTGTTTCCAATAAGAACAGAGGCGAGCAGTCGTTTAGTAGCTATTTCAGGTGTTGGGTGTTCGAGTAATCGAATAACATTTTTTGATTGACTGTCATTCGCGTTTTCGAGGTCTTTTCGTTGTACAGGAGAAAGCGAAAAAATAGCCACTTCCGAGCTCGACATAATGGCGCTACAAGACAAAAGCAACAGCACGAGCAACAAAGGGCCCGTGCTGTTTAACAAGATCACACTATTGAATTCCATTCTTTACATTACCAATATGTTTGTAAAGGTAACGAAAGAAAAAAAACGGGAAGATTAGAATTCAGTTTCTTCCACCATTTCGGTGTTAGTAGGAACTGATTCTTCCTTCTTGGTGTTGCTGAGGAGTTGAACATCTTCGGCAAACACTTCCAAAACGGTACGGTCCTCGCCGGTCTTCAGCTTATAGGAACGAGAGCGCAGCTTTCCTTCCACATAAACCAACATACCTTTTTTCAAGTACTGTTCGGTAAATGTTAGACTCGACGATCTTCGCACAACAATGTTGTGCCACTCCGTCTGTTCTTGTCGTTCTCCTTTCGCGTCCTTCCAAATCTCTTTGGTGGCCATGGAGAAGTTCGCAAGTTTGCCTCCGTTGTCGAAGGTCTTGACTTCTGGGTTTCTACCCAGGTGACCCACTAGGATCACTTTGTTGATGGTGTTTGACATAAAAAATAAAATTTAGTTAATGCGTCAAAACTATTTCAGTCAAACACCTTCGGAAAGCAATGCTTATGCGGTTTTCATATATGAATCTCTTTGACGTACTTCATAAGCAACGCTGAAATACCCGTGTTCAAAAGCTCTTCAGAAGTTTTGGTTGAAGAAAATTCCTCCGACATATTTCGACATAAGCAACTGAAAAACTGCGCTGAAATTTTTCTGTGACTCAGCACATGCGTATAAAAACTCTCTTTCTTCCATGTTGCATTTTGGGTGGAAGGGAACCGTTTCTGAAATTCAAGAATGACTTCTTCTTCATTCAATTCCACTTTCGATTCAACAAAAGGAAAATCGTACAAACCAGCCCAAACGCCCATTTCAGGGCGTTTCTTCACCATATAACCTGAAGGCGTTTCAATGGCAGCGTAATACAAAAACAACGGCTCTACTTTCGTTTTCGATGCTTTAACTGGAAAATTCAAAAACGTTCCCTCGCTGAAAGCCGCGCAGTTCGGAGCAAGCGGACACTCGGAACATTTCGGATTCTTAGGCGTGCAGACTGTTGCGCCGAGTTCCATTGTGGCCTGATTGAAATCGGCAGGGGCGTGTTTCGGTATCCATTCATTCAACAGCAGCTGAAACGTCTTACGCGTAGGGCCCTTGTCAATGGGTAAATCAGAGGCTAGAAAGCGCGTAATCACTCGGAAAACGTTTCCATCTAGAACGGCTACGCGTTCATTAAAAGCGAACGAGGCAATTGCCGCAGCGGTATAAGGACCAATGCCTTTCAATTCAAGAAGTGAAGTATAGGTTGAAGGGAAATTTCCCAATTCCTGAATCTTTTTTGCAGTCGCATGCAAATTTCTTCCGCGACTGTAATACCCCAATCCTTGCCACAATGAAAGCACCTCATCAATGGGTGCGCTTGCCAAGTCGTTCACGGCAGGATACTGCCCCAAAAGCTTGTGGTAGTAGGCCATTCCTTGATCTACTCGTGTTTGCTGAAGGATTACTTCCGAGAGCCAAATGGCATACGGATCGCTCGTGTTTCGCCAAGGCAAATCGCGTTTCTCTTTGTAATACCACTCCAATAAGGCGGCTGTGTCGCGCGAATTCATAAGGCAATCGTTTGATTTTAAGATTTTAGACGTATATTTGCAGCCCCAAAATTGAGAAAAGAAAATCAAACAAAACGGAATAAGATGACGAAAGCGGATATTGTAACAGAAATTTCGAATAAAACGGGAATTGACAGAAATGATGTGTTGGCGATAGTAGAAGGATTCATGGGAACTGTGAAGAAATCTATGGAAGCAGGAGAGAACGTATATTTAAGAGGATTTGGAAGCTTCATCGTGAAGAAGAGAGCTGCGAAATTGGGAAGAAATATCTTGGCTAAAACCACGGTAACTATTCCTGCTCATTACATACCTGCATTCAAACCAGCGAAAGAGTTTGTTGATGCTGTGAAAGAAAAAGTGAAGGTTGCAGAGAATGCGTAAATCGTATCTCATAGCCATTATTGTTAGTGTTGCCCTCGGGCTAATCGTTCTTTTTTTATTATTCCCCACTCAACCAAAGTCGGCTATAGATAAGGCGAACAGCCCTATTGCAGACAGCGTAAAGATTCAGCAAGCCATTCAGTTGGTGAACGGACCTCAACCTATGCAGGGCATTCAAATGCTTCTGTCAATGGTGGAAGAAAATCCGAAAAATGTTGAAGCTCATTTCGTACTTGGTGAATTTGCTATTCGCTCGGGTCAAATGGAAAAAGCGGTTGCTCGTTTCAATACAATTATTGAACTTCAACCACAAAATACATTAGCCTATATTTACAAAGGCGAAGCTTTGATGCAAATGGACAGCTTGAAAGCGGCACTAGCTACTTTTAAGGGAGCCATTGCAACAGATTCTACATCGGGTATTGCGCTGGTGTATGCGGGGAAAATGAATGAGCAATTGGGGAACTTCAGCGAGGCGAAAACCTTGTACAACCAGATCCTTCGTCACAACGAAGATCCTATTGTAAGAGACAGTGTGAATGCATTTATTAAGAAAATAGATATTAAATTAAATAATAAGTAATATGCCTTGCGGTAAAAAAAGAAAGCGCCATAAAATGGCTACGCACAAAAGAAAGAAGCGTCTAAGAAAGAATCGTCACAAGAAAAAAGTTCGTTAGAACTTTGCTTGAACCATCTGTATTGACGGAAGGCGCTAACAGGCGCCTTTCCCGTCGTGCATTAATCTTAGAATAATTTGAACGCTGAACTTGTCATTAACGCTTCCTCCAAGGGAGTGGAAATTGCCTTGCTTCATGATAAACTCTTAGTTGAGTTACATCGTGAGGTTAGTAATACGCAGTTCGCTGTGGGCGACGTATACCTTGGAAGAGTGCGGAAAATGGTTCCCCACTTGAACGCCGCCTTTGTAGATGTTGGCTACGAGAAGGATGCATTTTTGCATTTTCTCGACCTTGGTCCACACTATCCTACAATGAACAGATACGTGCGCCCCATTCTTGGTGGCGAGCGTGCTTCCGGTGATTTGGTCGGACTTCAAAAAGAGCCCGAGTTGAAAAAAGATGGTGTAATTAAAGACGCCATTGGACAGGGGAATATGATTCTGGTTCAGATTGCGAAGGAACCCATCTCAGCAAAAGGTCCACGACTTACTGCTGAAATAACCCTTGCCGGAAGGTATTTGGTGTTGGTTCCGTTTTCGAACAAAGTTTCTCTTTCAAGCAGAATAACCGACGAAGATGAGCGTGATCGTTTGAAAAAACTCATGCAAAAAATTCGCCCACAAAACATGGGTGTTATTGTGCGAACCCAAGCGGTAGACACGAGTGTTGAAGAGCTTGACCAAGATCTTACAGACTTAGTACTACGTTGGGAAGAGTTGGTGAAAAACCTTCCGAATGCGCTTCCTCCGAAACGTATCCTTAGCGAAATCAAGAAGACCTCTTCGGTCCTTCGCGATTTGTTGAACGACTCGTTCACTGCGATTCACGTGAATGATGAGAAATTGGGTGCAGAGGTTCGTACCTACATGCACAGTATTGCTCCCGATCAGGAAGGAATTGTAAAGGTTCACAAGACCACAGATTTATTCGATACATTCAATATTTACCGTCAGATTAAGGCCGGCTTCGCGAAGCAGGTGAATCTAAAATCTGGCGCATACCTCATTGTAGAGCACACCGAAGCCATGCACGTTATTGACGTGAACAGTGGTAATCGCAAGAGTGCCTCTGCGAAAGACCAAGAGCAAAACGCCCTTCAAACCAACCTCGAGTGTGCGAAAGAAATTGCACGACTTTTCCGTTTGCGCGACATGGGTGGAATTATTTGTGTAGACTTCATTGATATGCAGCAGAAGGAAAACCAAAAGGCCCTTCACGATGCGTTGAAAGAGTATATGCAAGGCGACAAGGCAAAGCACAACATTCTTGCACCAAGCCGTTTCGGTGTGGTGGAAATTACACGTGAACGTGTGAAGCCGGTTACCGAAGTTATAACTCAAGAAACTTGTCCGAGCTGCAGTGGTACTGGAAAGATTGAAGCGGCTTTGTTGTTCGAAGATGAAATTGAAAACAGCATTCGCTTAATTGCAGAGACTACTGCTCACAAACATATTGTCGTTGCTATTCACCCGATGGTGGAAGCCTACCTTACCAAAGGTTGGTGGTTCAACACCATTCTAGCCCGTTGGAAAAAACGCTTCCAGATAAAAATTGAATTGCAGTCTTCGAGTAATAATGCTTTACTTGAGTACAAGATTTTTGATGCGAGCGGCGAGGCGATTAATATCGCTAAGTAAAAGGTAAGAAAGGTTAAGAGAGGGGAAGAATGTTGCGGAGCAACGAATGTGCAAGCACTAATGTTGCAGAGCAACGAATGTCTACGACGAATGTTTTCAACGCATGCCTTCGGCGGATATAGTCTTAGCAGGTGTACTCCATATTTCCCTAAATTTGTTTTATGTTAAAACGCAAAATGATCAATGATCCGGTATACGGATTTGTGACTATACGCCATGCGTTCGTTCTTGAATTAATCAATCACCGCTATTTCCAAAGACTAAGAAGAATTACCCAATTGGGGCTTTCGTCGTTGGTATATCCGGGTGCTGGACACAACCGCTTTCAGCATGCCATGGGCGCTATGCATTTGATGCAAAACGCCATTGATGAATTACGATTGAAAGGACACGCTATTTCGCATGAAGAAGAGGTTGGATTGCTTTGCGCTATTCTGCTTCACGACATTGGACACGGTCCGTTCAGTCATGCGTTGGAAAGCTCTATTGTGAACGAAGTTCACCACGAACATATTTCTTCTTTCGCTATGCAGCGATTGAACGCCGAGTTCAAGGGGCAATTAAATCTTACGCTTGAAATTTTCAATGGAACCTATCCACGAAAATTCATGCATCAATTGGTGAGTAGTCAGCTCGACATGGATCGCCTAGATTACTTGGCGCGAGATAGTTTTTTCAGCGGTGTGGTAGAAGGACAAGTTGGAAGCGAGCGTTTAATTAAGATGCTCGATGTGGTGAATGATCAACTTGTTGTTGAAGAGAAAGGAATATATTCAATCGAGAAATTTATTGTCGCACGACGATTCATGTATTGGCAAGTATACTTGCACAAGACCGTTTTAAGCGCAGAATACATGTTGGTGAATGTGTTGAGACGCGCAAAGCAATTAGCAGATCAAGGTGAGCAGCTTTGGGCTTCTCCGTCGCTGCAATACTTTTTGAACAACAAAATCTCTTTATCTGATTTTGAAGCAGCAGATGAAGCGTTCGAGATGTTTATGAAGTTAGACGACATTGACATTCTTGGCGCCTTGAAAGTCTGGACTTCCCACTCCGATTTTGTTTTGAGTCAATTGGCCACACGCATTGTTGAGCGTAGGCTTTTCAAGATTGAAATTTCACGAACTGAAATCCCTGAAAGCAGCATTCAGCAAGCCATTCAGGATATTCAAAATGAGTATAACATCTCAGCAGAAGAAGCTCGCTATTTCGTTTTGAATGGAAAAGTAGACAACCGCGCTTACAACAGCATGAACGAAGGCATCTTGGTGAAGATGAAAAATGGAGAAATCATTGACGCTGCGAAAGCGAGTGATCACGATAACCTTTCGGCGTTGAGCGCTCCGGTTGAGAAATACTTTTTGGCCAAAGCCAAATAATGCCCTTTGGGCGAATGTGCAAGCACTAATGTTGCATAGCAACGAATGTCTTCGACGAATGTTTTCCAAACTAATGTGCTACCGCACGAATGCCGATGGCGATGGTTCTATCTGAACGGAAAAATCCTCGATGTGCTTTAAGAGATTCTCGTTTTTAATGGTTCGGAAATTTACGAGGTCAACAATCTCTGGAATATTCAAATCATCTAATTCAGAGGAAATTCGATTGAGGTCTGAAATCGTTAACTCCTCTCCAAATAAACAGATGTCAATGTCTGACCCCTCATGAAAAGTCCCAATAGCGCGAGATCCGAATATCTTCGCACCTTGAACACGCTCATTCGAATAAACTACATTAGCTATTGCTCGAAGTGATTTTTCACTTAATCCCGTCTCCATTCAACTAAATTAATTCATTCATTCGAACTTCCAATTGCTCGAATAAAACTGGATATTGATTAATTACTTTTTCAAAGACTTCTTCCAAAATAGATTCGTCATACAAATGAGACGTTTGATTTCGAGTTGAAATGGTATCTAACCATAAGTCTCCATTTGAAATTAATTGATTCTGATAAGCCAATCGAAAAACATCACGGGATCCCACAATTTCCTTTATTCCCTGATGTTTCAAGTAATCTTGCAAAACCTTCCACGACATCTCTTGCGTGAATTCAAATGCTTGAATCAATCCTTGCTTTTCCAAAGGAGACAACTCTCTCGACCGAGACAATTCCAATCCAACTAAAAATTGCTTCCGAGCATTTTTAAAATTCTCGAAACGCTGCTTCCAACGAACGTCATTTGTATTCATGACCCGAAATTCATTCAATTCGCGTGAATAAGCAAATTTCTCTTATGCGTTAACCAATGCGGAGCCCCTTGGGGCGACATTCCCCGCGCAGCAGGGCTGTTAGGCCCTGCGAAAGAGAGCGGTTTCCGCATAAACACGCATAACGCCCGAACCATTGTTAACTCGCGAGAAGGAGTCGCTTGCTTAATCACCGATGGCATGAGCTCACACTCATGCCCACTCTTTTGTGTCGCCCCAAGGGGCTAGTGATCCTGTCCGTCGAAGACATTCGCCATCGACATTCGTCCGAAGGACATTAGTTGCTTCGCAACATTAGCCTCCGGCATTACTCCTTCACCAACCGCATTGTCTTACCAGCCGCTCTTACTAAGTACACTCCTGCGTTCCATTTCGAAACAGAGATTTCCATGCGATCTGATTGGGATTTGTCTTTGAATAAAATCCTTCCGGTTAGGTCGTAGACTTCCACAGAGGTTCCTTTTTCCAAACCAACCAAATTCACATTGTTTTTCGCTGGATTCGGATACAAGTTCATCTCTGTTTTCTTAGCAGGGGCCTCTTCCACCTGAACCCCACAGGTTATGCTATAGACAGGACTTGTGAGGGCAGTTTGCATGTTGTTGCCCATGTCGTGAACGGTGAATTGCACATCTGTTCCGCAGGCATACGGACCTTTCATTGCTTGTCCTGTTGTACTCATGACTGCCACAGGCTCGTTCAATGAGGAAACCACGCCGTATGGACCGCCGGTTCCCATTGAAGACAAGTTCATCATAACATAGAACTGATCGTTCGCATTGTCTTCCACCAATACCATTCCCATGTTCGGAAGTTCATTGGTGTAAACACAAGAACCGTCGTCGAACATTGCAGCATTGTTGTAGTTCACCGCCGAAGGGTCGAGGCATCCGCCACAATAGTACGAACAACTTCCAACGTCACAGGTTGCTAAACTGTCGTAGTTACAAGCCGTTGGGTCTGTGCAACCCGCAACTTCATTTGCTCCTGAAACATACGCTTGCAAGTAACCGAAGTTTGCTAAATTTCCACTTAACACAATGGCGCCTTGTGCATTCGTCACGGTAACATCTGAGCTGTCTGGTAAGAATGAATACAAGACCAACTGATAGCAGTCTGCTGCATTCATGCAATAGCCCGTTGCATAGGGATACTCATTAAAATCTCCTTCTCCTGTATTCGGATTGAAGGCATAGAAAATGACTTGTCCTTGAGCAGAAATGGTATTCCAATTCGCTGCTGAACAACAAGTGCCGTTGTCTACCGTAGCATCTGCATTGTAATTCGGCGCGGTTGGATCGGTACAACCTTGACAAGAATAATCGCATAAAGTGTAATTTGCGCAAGTCGCATTCGGATTGTAGTTACAAGCGAATAGATCTGTACAACCAACCACTTCATTCACCGAGAAGTACTCGTTAACATAAGGATTCACATTTCCAGTTGTTTGATAGAAAACGCTTCCGTCTGGACCGTAGATGGTCATGTCGAAAGGTTGAACCGTCAAGCTCCATGCGCTGAATGAGAAGCAATCTTGCTCCATGCAGAATCCTTGAAGCATGTTGTTGTATCCGCCTTGTTGATTTATTCCGTCTGAAGAAGTAACATACCATTCCAACCAAGAAGAAGATTCAACGGTGTACCAGTTGTTGAAGCAGCAAGTACCGTTGTCAACTGTTGCGTTTGAATCGTAGTTGTTTGCCGTTGGATCCGTGCAGCCTAGGCATGAATAATCGCAAAAGGCAAGTTCGTTGCAGGTTGCAAGTGGGTTGTAGTTACATGCAGATGGCTCTGTGCAACCGGGTACTACAACGCCCCAAAGGAAAGTGTAAGGAATTCCTGTTGCGATGGCATTCTCCGTTCCTTGAGAAACAATATAACCGGTAGAATCTGTGATGACAATGTATATATCTCCTCCACCTCCAAACGGATCAAGTGGATTTGGTTCCGTAGGGAACACGTTCAAGGTGTAGCATCCGCTGCTTATGCAGAGCGTGCTGTCGTTCGGTGTTGTTCCGTACTGATAATAACCCAATGAACTCTGAATAGTCCATGTTGAAGGAACCGATGTAGTAATGTTTGCAATGTCAGCGTAACAGCATTTTCCGTTATCAGTTGTAGCGTCTGGATTGTAATTCGTGGCAAGAGGATCCATACAACCGCTGCAAGAGGCGTATTCACATGAGCCGTCGTTGCAGGTAACATTAGGAGTGTAGTTACAAGCCAATGGATCAGCGCAACCGTAAACAGGATTCAGAGAAACAGTCGTATACAAGTAGTTTGTATCTACCACCCCGCTTAACCAAAGAGAGCCATCTTCTAGTGTTACCGTATAATTCTGGTTGGAAGAAATGCTGTCAAAAGAATAGACTTGAAGATTGTAACAACCCTCTTTCACACAGAACTGATTGTTCACGGAATTATCTCCGCCTGTCATGTAATACTGTTCGCTGTACAACCAGATTCCCGCTTGTCCTTGTTCTACATTGAACGTAGCCCAATGGTCTGTGCAGCATGTTCCATTGTCAATGGTAGAAGTTGGGTTGAAGTTGAACGCAACGGGGTTGGTGCAGCCTTGACAAGAGTAGTCGCAAGAAGAGTAATTTGAACATGTTGCATTCGGATTGAAGTTACACGCTCCAGGATCTGTGCATCCTTCAATGGCGTTGTTTGAAATGAGTCCAACAAAGTAAAATTCATTACCGAAATTTTCAAGAGGTACCACGTTCGCTGAAGCGTCATAAACGGTTACAACCAGTGGAAGAGGGTTCATGGTCAGAGACTCTACGTTCAGCTGAAAGCATCCGGCAGGAATACAAAAAGCATTCGCCTCGGGAGAAACACCTTGTGCGAAGATTTCTCCATTTGAATTGTATAACGTCCATGTGGAAGCCTGCGGTATATCTAGGTTGTAGCAACTGAAGTTTTGTGCCGAAGAATTAAGTGCTAGGAAACTAAACAGGAAGAAATATATAAGTTTGTTCATTGTTAACAATTGAGTTACGGAAAATAAGACAACTAAAGGTTGAACAAAGTTCGCTGGGTGCAAGATTTTCTTCATTGTTGCTTGTCATCACGCAAAAACAACTCTGATTCTTAATCACTTTTGGCATGAGCTGACACTCATGCCTTCGCGTTTATGTCGCCCCGAGGGGCTAATGAGTGTTGATTTAAAAGTTTATCTTCCTCTTCTAGATAGGAGTAATAGGTATGATGGTTCTTTTGGTTTTTAATGTATTGAATGATTCGTTTTCGATCCTTGTAATTAACGGAAAACACGGCGTATCCGGGTTGCCAGGTGAAATCGGCTAAGGATTCGTGTTGCGATTTCATCCAACGCGAAGAGTTTGATTTGGCGGCTTCGGCGAGTTTCGCGGTGGTTAATGTACGCGGCAGTTCACAAAGGATGTGCACGTGGTCGTAGTATCCGCCAATGGCGTAGACTTCAGAACCTTTGTTGTTGAACACGCCGATTAAGTATGCGTGCAGGCCTTGTTCAACTTGAAGAAAGATTTTGGGTTCTCGGTATTTGGTGACGAACACAAAATGTAGAACAAGTCGGCTAAGAGAAGATGGATTCATTGGGCAAAAATGATAGACAATCTCTATTCATTAAAGGCGTGTTTATGCGAATGAAAATGAGCCCCTTGGGGCGACATTACCCGCGTAGCTGGGCTTTTAGGCCCTGCGAAAGAGAGCGGTTTTCGCATAAATGCGCATAAGGTTGGAGACGTTGTTAACTCGCGAGGAGGGTTCGTTTGCTTAATCACCATTTGCATGGGCTAACACCCATGCCTCCACATTTATTTCACCCCTTCGGGGCTCGAGCTCCTCCCCGTCGAAGACATTCGCCATCGGCATTCGTGCTTGCACATTCGTTGCTTCGCAACATTCGTCCGCAGGACATTGTCTCGTCCTAAAAAAAGTTTACACTTTAGTTAGTTAATCCTGTTATTAGTTTACAGATCATATTTAGTCCTGTAATAGGTTTACAAATGTATTTTGTTTTCTATAGTAATTCTTCCATAATCTTTCTGTTTTAGTTTTTGAATGATGAACATGGTTTGGTGTGAAGTTGCTGATACTCATGTGAGGCCTTTCGCTGTTGTATAATTCAACTACAGCAACGAGTAATTCCTTTGCGTCTGCAAGGTTATCGATGGAATAAGCGTCTAGATACTCCTCTTTGATAATACCATTTACTCGCTCTGCTAAGGCATTCTCCAGCGGATCACCGTTCTCTGTCATGCTAATTTGGATGTTGTAATCCTGCAATAGCTTTACATAGGCGTGGCTGCAATATTGAATGCCTCTGTCACTGTGATGAGTAAGATTTAGACTCTCTTTATCGCTCAACGTTGAAAGTGCCATCTGCAAAGCTCTAATGCTTTCAATGGCTTCCATCGTTTGCGCCACTTGATAACCAACGATTTTATGCGAGTACACATCGGTAATAAAACTGATGTACAGATGATCTCCGGTATTAATTTTCCAATAGGTAATGTCACTGACCCAAAGCTGATTGGGAGCTGTTGCAACATGCTCACGGATAAGGTTCGGATACTTTCTAAACCAGTGATGAGAGTTAGTGGTTTGTACTCTTCTCTTGCGTTTTCGAACCAACATGCGATTTTCGGAAAGCATAGTAAACAAGGCGTCTCGACCCATTTTAATATGATGTTCCAATAGAAAAGATTGAAGTAAGTCATAAAGCTTTCGCGTACCCATACGAGGATGGTTTTCACGGATCTCTTTGACACGTTGTAACACTAAATCTTCCACCAAAGTGGTTGAGATTCCTTCCCAATTATTCTGATAATAAGCCTGCCTGGTCACACCAAACCACCCGCATAGCTTGGCTAATCCTACGCGTGCATAGTTGCTTTTCATTGCTTCTATGGTTTGGTATTGAACTTTTTTCTAATCGGAATATTAAACTCCTTTTCGGCAATATCAACCATCGTTGAGAAAGCAATTGCCTTTAGCTCCGCATCCTTTAATTGCTTTTCTAATTCAGCTATTCGTTTTTTTAGCTGAAGCTGCTCAAAAGATTCATCGGAACTATTAATTGGCTTATTAGGCAAGGCCCTCTTCTTTGCCATTGGATACAAATTTGATTCAATGTTACTGCCTTTTGCTTTAACTTGAGTGTTGTAGCCCAACTTTCTCATCCAGGCCAATAGACGGCCGTTTTCTTCGGGCATTCCGGTGTATTTCTTCCAAATCTCAACTTTCGTATCGTCAGATTTTAGAAATTCTTGAATGATTTTGTGTCGCTCTTCTGTGGTAAAATACTTCGTTGTCTTTTGAATGATTTTTTTGTTCATGTTTTACACTTTTCAGTGTAAACCTATTTTAGGACAAGTCACATTCGTTGCTCCGCAACATTCGCCCTTCGGGCATTCTACTGCGTAAGCAGTTTCCCAGCGGTTTTGGCGATAACCTCTTCCAACGTTACATCCGGAGCCAATTCAACCAAATGAAACGCGCCATCACGAATATCGAATACACCTAAATCGGTGACTACTTTTTTAATGCAATGAATGCCCGTTAGAGGGAGCGAACATTGTGGCAATAACTTCGAGTTACCCGCCTTGTCGCAATGCTGCATAGCCACAATGATGTTCTTCGCGCTGGCCACCAAATCCATGGCACCGCCCATGCCCTTCACCATCTTACCTGGAACTTTCCAATTGGAAATATCTCCGTTCTCACTCACTTCCATGGCACCCAAAATAGTTAGATCTACCTTCTGCGCTCTGATCATTCCGAAGCTCATGGCACTGTCGAAAATGGAAGATCCTTCACGCAAGGTAACCGTCTGCTTCCCTGCATTAATTAAGTCTGCGTCTTCCTCTCCTTCAAAAGGAAAAGGCCCCATTCCTAAAATACCATTCTCACTTTGCAATTCCACTTCCATTCCTTCCGGAATGTAATTCGCTACCAACGTAGGGATGCCTATGCCTAAGTTCACGTAGGTTCCATCCTGAACTTCTTGCGCTATGCGCTTCGCTATTCCAATTTTATCCCAAGCCATAATTATATTCTTTGACGAACAGTACGCTGCTCAATTCTCTTTTCGTAATTCACTCCTTGAAAAATGCGGTGCACGTAAATGCCCGGCGTGTGAATGTGATCAGGATCCAATGCTCCAAGTGGCACCAACTCTTCCACTTCCACAATGGTAATCTTTCCGGCCATAGCCATCATAGGATTAAAGTTGCGCGCCGTAGAACGAAACACCAAGTTACCCATGGCATCGCCCTTCCAAGCCTTCACCAACGCGAAGTCTGCATCAAATGCTTCTTCCATCAAATACTTCTTCCCTTTGAACTCACGCACTTCTTTTCCTTCCGCCACTTCCGTTCCAACACCTGCGGGTGTGTACACGACTGGCATTCCGTATCCGGCTGCCATGCAACGCGTAGCCAATGTTCCTTGAGGAATCAATTCTACTTCCAACTCACCACTCAACATCTGACGCTCAAATTCGGCGTTCTCGCCAACGTAAGAGCTAATCATTTTCTTGACTTGCTTTTTTTGAAGTAAAAAGCCCAATCCGAAGTCATCTACTCCGGCGTTATTCGAAATGCAAGTGAGATCTTTCACACCCATCTTCACCAATTCGGTAATGCAATTTTCAGGTATTCCACACAATCCGAAACCGCCCACCATAAGGGTCATTCCAGATGTAATGCCTTCACATGCTTCCGCTGCAGAAGCTCTTACTTTATTAAATCCCATAATCTATTTTATTCTGGCGAATCGCCATCAAATTCCAATTCTCCGTTGAAAAACTCCTCAAACGTAGCGTCTTCGCCATCATCGAATAATTCACCCATACCGGTTTGATTGCACTGGAAGCGGATTGGATCATAATTCAGCGGTGCTTCAAAATCTCCCTTCGAAATGGAAAGATTCGCATCCTTATAAATTCCATTCATGTAGTATCCGAAAATTGGCAACCCTGTATTGGCTCCTTGGCCCAATGCTGTGCTAGAGAAACGAACCGTTGGATCTTGCGCACCTACCCATACACCGGTTACCAACTCGGGGGTCATTCCAATGAACCAACCGTCTGTGTTGTTCTGTGTGGTACCCGTTTTTCCAGCTAATGGATATGGGATTTTTCCAAATTTAGGATTTGAACGAATGCGAGCAGCCGTTCCAAAATCACAAACCCCTTTCATTAACTTAACGGTTTCGTATGCTATTTCAGGTTCCAACGCCTGATCAATCACAGGATCCGCCTCGTAGATCAAATTTCCATTTTTGTCCTCAACGCGCATAATGAAGGTCGGTTCAATATACAACCCGTGATTCACAAGTGATGCTTGCGCACCCACCAATTCATACATAGAGAGTTCACACGCTCCCAACGAAATAGAATACTGCATTGGAATAAAACTTTTCACTCCCATTCGTCTCATCATTGCAATAACAGGTTCTGGCCCGAACCGAGAAATAAGTGTGGCCGCAATTGAGTTTACAGACGCCGCCAATGCTTTTGCCATTGTATATGTGGATCCCGCTCCTCCTTTCGGACACCATCTTCCTCCGGTAGGTAAATCAATACACCCAGCGCCTGTAATTTTATCGCAAGGTTTCATTCCCATGCGCATGGCCATGGCATAGATAAACGGCTTGAACGTTGAACCTACTTGCCTCTTTGAAAGAAATACATTGTCGTACTTAAAATACTTATAATCGATACCTCCTACCCATGCTTTCACGAATCCGTTTCGCGGATCCATTGACATTAAGCTTGCGTGTAGAATAGATTTCGTGTAAATAATACTGTCCATTGGAGTCATGGTGGTGTCTTTGTAACCTCCATGTTTATAAACCGTCATCTTGGCCGGTTTGTTAAACTGGGCCAAAATATCCTCTTCAGAATGCGAGTCCCAAGTATATCCGCACCCACCTGCATCTTCTTTGCAATGATTGTGTCCGTCTGCGCTTTCAATGTATGAGGCTGGGCGGCCGCAATCCGGACACATTTTTCCAGCTAACATTTTATACCTCTCGCTTGTTACAACGGCTTGTCTTAAAATGGCATTGCGATCGTTCTCTGTAATTCTCGAGTAGAATGGATATTTATCCTTAGGTCTTGACGATAAATTTCGCGTAAACGCAGGCTGAAGCTCCTTGCTCAAATGCTCTTCTACAGCATGCTCCGCGTGAATCTGCATCTTTCGATCGAGCGTAGTATATACTTTCAAACCATCTTCGTAAATGTTAAAAGCCGTCCCGTCTGCCTTTTTGTATTTCAACTCGCCATTCGCATCCCTACTTTCAAAAATTTCTGTGAGCTTGTTTCTAACAGCTTCTCGAAAATAAGGTGCTTGACCCTCGTCGTGAGAAACTTTTGAATAGTTAAGACCGAGGGGTTCGGACCTGTATGTTTCGTAATCTCCATCCGATAATTTTCCGTATTTCACCATTTGTGACAAGACCACCTCGCGACGTTTCAAGACTAAGGAGTCTCTCTTCAGCGGATTGAACAAGGAAGAGTTCTTTAACATTCCAATTAACATTGCACCTTGAGGAATGGTGAGCGAATCGGGAGAGGTTGAGAAATAAATGCTCGCAGCACTTTTAAGACCCACCGCTTGATTCAAGAAATCATATTGGTTTAGGTACATGGTTATAATCTCGTCTTTGGTGTATACACGCTCTAATCGCAATGCAATAACCCACTCTTGTAATTTTTGGCCAACTCGAGTTAAAATGCCCACTTCTTCGTAACCGCGGGTAAACTGTAATTTCGCTAACTGCTGAGTAATTGTACTTCCTCCACCGTCTGAACCAAGTGAAACAGCAGCCCTCACCAAGCTTCGCGCGTCTATTCCGTTGTGTTCTCTAAAACGCACATCTTCGGTTGCCAACAAGGCGTCTACAACATGCGGGGGGATTTCCTGGTATGAGATATCTGATCGATTCTCCTTATAAAACGCACCAATGGAGGTTCCGTCAGAAGCATAAATTTGAGAAGCTAATCCCACCTTTGGATTGGCCAGTACTCCAATGTTTGGAAGTCCACTGAACAACACAATTCCCAATATTATTGAGAAAAAAAACCATGGAGACATGCCAATCCACCAAAGAATTTTTGCATATTTTTTTTCTTGTTCAGGTGTGTTTTCCATAGCTTTTTTCAAACGTAATTTTCAGGGTAAAATTAATATTATCAAAACTAAACTATCTAATGCGCCTTCGTGAAATAATTCTTTATTTTTTCGGCTATTTTTTCACCCACCACTTGTTCAATTTCATTTTGTGTAGCGGCTTTAATTCGTGCAACAGAAGAAAAATGTTGCAGTAACTTTTCAATCGTCTTCTTACCAACTCCAGCAATGTTCTCCAATTCAGAATGAATGGCACCCTTACTCCTACGTTGCCTGTGTTTACTTAGACCATACCTATGAGCTTCATTGCGCAAGTGCTGAATAATCTTCAAACTCTCACTGCGCTTGTCGAGATAAATGGGAATGCTGTCGCCCGGAAAGAAGATTTCTTCCAAGCGCTTCGCAATTCCAATAACCGCAATCTTTCCACGAAGTCCCAACAAATCCAAAGATTCCATGGCCGAAGAGAGCTGTCCCTTTCCACCATCAATAATCAACAACTGTGGCAACGGCTGTTCCTCTTGAATCAATCGCGCATACCTTCTGTAAACGGCTTCACGCATAGAAGCAAAATCGTCGGGCCCCACGACAGATTGTATATTGAAAATGCGATAATCCGACTTACTTGGCTTCGCGTTTTTAAACACCACACACGCACTCACCGGATTCGTTCCTTGAATGTTCGAGTTGTCGAAACACTCAATGTGCACAGGTAATTCAGCCAGGTGCAAATCTTTCTTCATGGTTTCCAAAATGCGTTGAGTATTGCGCTCTGGGTCTAAGAAAGCTGCACGCTTGCGTGCTTCCAACAAGAAGTGATTCGCGTTTTTTAAGGAAAGATCAACCAACTTTTTCTTATCTCCGCGCTGCGGAACAATGAGTTCCAATCCCGGAATTTTCTCATTGATATCGAAGGGTATAATCGCCGTTTTCGCTTGACTCTTCATCCGTTCCCGGAACGACCGAATAACAAAAGCAAGCACCTCCTCGTGGGTCTCATCGAGTTGACGAACCACCTCTGCTGTGTAGACGTGCACAATGCTTCCGCGCATAATGTGCATGTAATTCGCGTAAATGCTTTGCGCGTCAGAAGCAATGGAAAAGACTTCAACATTGTCAATGTCCGTATTCACAATGGTAGACTTCGCCTGGAAATTTTCCAAGGTTTGAATGCGCTCTTTCAACTGCTGCGCTTGCTCGAATTTTTGTTCTGAAGCCAACAAAAGCATTTCTTTTTTTAGGTTCTTCACCGCCTCTAAATATTCGCCTTTGATGATACGCTTGATGTGCTGAACACCTTGCTGGTAGTCCTCTTCACGCTGTTTTCCTACACAAGGTCCCAAACAATTTCCCAAATGATATTCCAAACAAACCTTGAATTTTTTAGCTTGAATATTCGCCTTCGAAAGATTCAACGTGCAGGTTCGAAGGGGGTACAATTCCCTAATTAAATCGAGTATCGAATACAACGATTTTCCGGAAGTGTAAGGACCGAAATACGTTGAACCATCATTTAAAATTTGACGCGTACTGAGCACACGCGGAAAGGGTTCGTTCTTGATCACAATACTTGAATAAGACTTATCGTCCTTCAACAAAATATTGTAACGCGGCTTGAACTTTTTAATGAGAGAATCTTCCAACAACAATGCATCAGATTCTGTTTCAACAACTGAATACTTGATGTCGCGAATTTTCTTGACCATTAATTTGGTCTTTATACTCTCGTATTTATTCTTGTTGAAATAACTCGTCACACGGTTCTTCAGCACCTTCGCTTTCCCCACATACAAGATAGATCCGTTCTCTTCGAAGAACTGATAGACACCGGCCTTTTCGGGCAAGGCCTTTAAAATACTTTTGATGTGATCGGAAACTTCCACAAGACAAATATCGGTATATCTTCGCCACAATGAATTTTGTAACAGGGGCAACGGGTTTAATTGGAAGTCATCTTGTTCTTCGCTTGGCTGAAGAAGGAATGCCTGTTTCTGCTTTGTTTCGAAATGAAATCGGCAAATCCGAAGTATTCAACTTGTTTCAATTTTATGAAAAGGAAAACCTTTTTTCTCAGGTTCAGTGGGTGAAGGGAGACGTGGAAGATGCTGACGATATGTTCGATTTAACGGAAGGAATGGAAAACGTTTTTCATTGCGCTGCCATTGTTTCGTATCACAAAAAAGATGCTTCGCGTATGTTGGAAGTGAATATCAACGGAACGAAAAACATGGTGAATGCCTGCGTTGAAAATGAAGTGAAACACTTGATTCACGTAAGCTCCATTTCTGCTTTGGGCGATTCAAAAGGAGAGGTTATTGATGAAGAAACCCCGCGTGATTTCAACGATTACCATTCAAATTATTCGAAGGGAAAATATCTTTCTGAACAAGAGGTTTGGCGCGGAATTCAAGAGGGATTGAATGCAACGATATTAAATCCGGCAATCATTTTCGGTCCAAACAATTGCACGCGCAGCTCAGGAACCATGATTGCTCGGATTGAAAAAGGCCTTCCGGCCTTACCCGCTGGTGGAAGCGGGATTGTCTCTGTTTTAGATGTCGTGGAAGTGATGATTCGCGCCGCGAAACAAGAGCCTACCAATGAGCGCTATATTCTTTGCGCAGAAAATATTCGCATGTCGGAACTCTTCACAAAAATTGCCGACGCCCTTCAAGTTAAAATTGGAAAAAACATTGCGAAGAAGTGGCAGATTAAGCTTGTTTTTTACATGGAAGCACTTGTGGAAATATTCACTGGAAAACGCGCCACCATTACGCGTGAGATTATTCGAAACTACGATGAGGTAAAACAATTCGATGGGAGCAAAGCCATGCGCGCATTCGGATTTGAATACCGAAATACTTTTTCAAGTATTGAAGACACCATGCGGTATTACAAGGTTCTATCGAAAGGTGCTACGCAAGCTGATTAGCAAAGAAAAAGCCCTTCCAACCGTAATTGAAAGGGCTTCTTAAACCAAACCAAACCTCAAAACCTAAATCGTATTATCTGTCGGCGTAAATCCAAACGCCAAGCTGGATGTTTATGTACTTTTTCATAGTCGTTTTGTTTTTCTTTTAACAAAAATGTAAAAGAGTCTCGGTCCAAATTTTCCGAATAAAGCAAAGGCCCCGATAAATTGATTATCGGGGCCTTTCAATTCAGAATAGGTTTCTATTATTCTACAAGAAGCATCTCAACACGACGGTTTCTTGCACGACCTTCTGGCGTTTCGTTTGGAGCAATTGGCTTTTCAGCACCGAAGTACTGCACTTCGAAACGATCCGCTGCAATTCCTTTGCTTACCAAGTACTTTTTAACCGATTCAGATCTGCGTTTTGAAAGATCCATATTCGATGCAGCATTACCAACATTATCTGTATGTCCTGAAATGCGTAGCTTCCATGATGGGTTGGCAGCCATTAGCTGAGCCAATTCGTTCAGACTAGTGAATGAGCTAGTTAGAATAATATCGCTCGTGCTCTTGAACTCAAGGTTCTCGAATGCCTTCTTCATGACTTGCTTCTCTTCTTCCTTCAAGATAATTACTTCCGCTTCCTTCGCAAAACGGAAGAATCCATCGGCTTCACGGTAAGCATTCTTTCCGCGAAGATTCGGAGCAGTCACAAACACAGTCTTCACTGTATCCGCGTTGTATCCTTCCAACTTGAACTTCGCAGTCTTGCCCTCTATATTATTTCCATAACTATAGACTCCACCACCTTGTGTGACTTTTTCTATTTGTGTTTCATTATTGAAATGAGTTAATTGAGCGGCAGGACAACCCTTCAATTCAGCAATACCATATACTGTTGGACACTCATCTACTTTATCCATGATATTGTCTCCGTCTGTGTCTGGACAACCGTTGTATTGAACCAAACCTTT